>JBDUCU010000097.1:0-11100 GCA_040003315.1 Burkholderiaceae bacterium
GCCGGAAGCCGCCGCAGCAGGCGGGGGCGAGGCTCCGGCGGTGAGGTTTGGATTTTCGTCAGGGCTGTTGTCTGTAGTCATGCACTCACTTTATAAGGCCGCCGGCGCGCACACCAATCCGCTGCGACAGAGTGCAGCAAATAGTGAACAGACTGCAGATCGTGAGGCTAAATGGGTACCAATGAAAAAGGGCCCGAATAATCGGACCCTTCTTTTCTGAAGCAGACTGGATTCTTACAGCGTTGACTTTGACGCTTGAGCGCACGAAGCGGCGACTCGCGGCGAGGCGTCGGGCGTGACGACGACGGCTCCCAGCTTGACCAACCGCATCTCTGCCGGTGTGACGCGCTCTTCATGCAATGCGCCGCCTGCAGTAGCCACGAGACCAAGACCAAAAATCGCGGCCAGCGCTGCGCTCGAAATGCGGATTGCGTTGGATGTGCTGTACATGAGGTTCCCTCCTTCGTTGCCTACCTGCGTTGAAGCGAACATTAGAGATATGAGAAGGCCCGTGCGACCGGAGTGCGACGAACTGCGCAAACAACGGCGCGAAGTGCAGAAACAGCGTTCAAACAAGCGCGAAGCACGCACTTGAGCGACGAAACGCGCGACGAAAGCGCCGACGCGGCGCTCCCCGACACAGCCCAACGCCTCACTTGCTATTGCGGCAGAATCCGCGCTCTAGGCATCGCCATACGAGGAGACGGAATGCGATTTACTCCGTGGGACAACCCGATGGGCACCGATGGCTTCGAGTTCATCGAGTACGCCGCACCTGACCCCATCGCACTCGGCGCTTTGTTCGAAACGATGGGGTTCGAAGCTGTTGCCCGCCATCGTCACAAGAAGGTCACCCTGTACCGCCAGGGAGGCGTCAATTTCATCATCAACGCCGAGCCCGATTCGTTCGGCCAGCGGTTTGCGCGACTGCACGGACCATCGATCTGCGCGATCGCGTTTCGCGTTCGAGACGCTGGGCAAGCCTATCGTCGTGCGCTCGAATTGGGCGCATGGGGATTCGATTCCAAATCGGGGCCGATGGAGCTGAATATTCCTGCCATAAAGGGCATCGGTGATTCACTGATTTACTTCGTCGATCGCTGGCGAGGCAAGAACGACGCTGCGCCGGGCGGAATCGGGAATATCAACATCTACGACGTCGATTTCGAACCCATCGCAGGGACACAGGCGAATCCCATCGGGTGCGGTCTCGCCTATATCGATCATCTGACGCATAACGTGCACCGCGGCCGGATGAAGGAGTGGGCCGAGTTCTACGAGCGGCTATTCAATTTCCGCGAGGTGCGCTACTTCGATATCGAAGGACAGCTGACTGGCCTTAAGAGCAAGGCCATGACGAGTCCGTGCGGAAAAATTCGAATCCCCATCAACGAAAGCTCTGACGACAAGAGCCAGATCGTCGAATATCTGGACCAGTATCACGGTGAAGGCATTCAGCACGTCGCTCTCGCTACGAACGATATCTACCAGACGGTGCGCGAGATGAAGCGGAACGGCGTTGCATTCCAGGACACGGTGGACACTTATTACGACCTGGTCGACCAGCGCCTGCCGAATCACGGCGAGCAGTCGGCTGAACTGAAGAAATTGCGAATCCTGATCGACGGCGCGACGCACCAGGGCGCGCCGAACGAATTGCTGCTGCAGATTTTTACTCAGACAGTGATCGGCCCGATTTTCTTCGAGATCATCCAGCGCAAGGGTGACGAGGGTTTTGGCGAAGGCAATTTCCGGGCGCTGTTCGAGTCGATCGAGCTTGATCAGATCCGGCGCGGCGTGCTCAAGCCCGACGAGAACAAAGCAATTGTGTAAATGGCGGTTGCACCTGTCACTTATGGCGAAAGCACCCGTCCTCCGCGCGGTGCGTATTCAGAGGCGCGCGACGATTACACATGCGATCAGCACTGGGAGCGATACACGCCGGAGGAACACGCGACCTATGCGCGCCTGCTTGCGCGACAGGCGAAGCAGGCGCCGGGTCAGGCCTGCGAAGAGTTCATCGCGTCCCTTGGCGAACTCGGCGCCGGAGATCAGATCCCGCGCTTCGATGCGATCAGCGATTCGCTGCACCGCGCGACCGGATGGCAGGTCGTCGCAGTTCCTGGACTGATTCCCGAACACGCTTTTTTCTCATTGCTCGCACACCGCCGGTTTCCCGTCACGGTCTGGCTACGTAAGCCCGAAGAGTTCGACTACATCGTCGAGCCCGACGTTTTTCACGATCTGTACGGTCATGTGCCGCTGCTATTTAACCCGGTCTTTGCCGACTACATGCAGGCGTTCGGCAGCGGCGGACTGAAAGCGCACGGACTGCAGGCGCTCGAATATCTAGCACGCTTTTACTGGTACACGGTCGAGTTCGGACTGATCGCCACGCCGCGCGGACTGCGCGTTTATGGGGCTGGCGTCTTGTCGTCGGTGGGTGAGATTCAGTACGCGTTGGCCAGCGACAAGCCGCAGCGCCTCGCATTCGACCTCAAGCGAGTGTTGCGGACTCCGTACAAGATCGACCACTTTCAATCGACTTACTTCGTTGTCGAGTCGTTCGATCAACTGTTCGCAGCGACAAAGCCCGACTTCGCGCCGTTGTACGCAGATATCGAGAAACATCCGACGCTGCCGATCGGCGCTGCACTGCCGGGCGAGAAATCGTATGCGCCGAACGCGCCCGACACCGGTTCGGCTTAGCGATTAATCGCACTACTGCGGTTGCGGCGGGATCCCGCCGGGGACGATCGGCTGCGGCTGCGGCATTTGAGGTTGAGGCGTGGGCGGCTGCGCAGGTAACTGCGGCGCCGGCACCACCGGGGGCGCTTGCGGGAACGCCGTTCTCGGCGGTGCTGCCGGACGCGGAATATTTGGAGCGGCGTCGCTGCTGGGCGCAGTCAGCGTATTGCCTTCCCGCGAGAAATTCGGCGGCGGTGCCATGCCGCCAAACTGGGCGACTGGCCGAGGCGGCAGCCGTACCTCCTGCCGAGTGCCGTTCGCTTCGAGAACGGCGATGTCGGAGGTCACAGATACCAACTTCGTACCGGGCGCGACTTCCTGGCCGATCACGAAAGCGCGCGCCGGTTTGCCGTCGACCACCAGCACGGCGCTCGAATCCTTGCCTGCCGAAAACAAGCCTTGCGCTTGCACGTTGGTCGCAACCGCCTGCACCACATCGACCTTGCCAAACATTCGTGCCGCAGCGACCGGATCGGGATCGCGCAAGGGGGGTGGCGGCAGCGGCGGCGGCGCCGAAGTGGGCGCAGGTGTGAAGATGCGGATGCTCCAATAGGAGGCGATCACCAGCAGACCGGCGAGGAAAACGGCATGAACCGCCACGAAGGCAAACTTTTTCAACATCACGGGTCCAAGTTTGGCGCTAGCTCATCATGCATTAGAGGGCGAAACATCCCCTTTCCGGGGGGTGGGGCATTCGAATCGCGTTGATAATATCTCCTGCACCCTCGGTTGTCCGCCTCGAAAAGCGAGGAACTTCAAGGCGTTCGACGCATATCTTCAAGTTTTCTACCGAATCGTCCAATGGTCTGATGACTCCCATGACAGCCGTTCGTTCCTCTTTTCACTGCCGCGCACGACGCCTACGGCATCGCGGATTTACGTTGATCGAGATCATGGTCGTGATCACGATTCTCGGTGTGCTGGCGGCGTTGATCGTGCCACGCGTTGTCGGACGGACCGATGACGCCAGAATCGCCGCCGCGAAACAAGATATCGCATCCATCATGCAGGCGCTCAAGTTGTATCGACTCGATAACGGGCGTTATCCGACGACCGACCAGGGCCTTCAGGCCCTTATCACCAAGCCCGCCACTGAACCGATGCCCAGCAACTGGAAGCAGGGCGGGTATCTCGAGCGTTCGAGTGTGCCGCTCGATCCATGGGGAGAGCCGTACAAGTTCCTGAACCCCGGCGTGCGCGGTGAAGTCGACGTGTTTTCGCTCGGCCGCGATCGAGCCAACGGCGGCGAACCCAACACGCCCGACGCCGACATCGGCTCGTGGCAGCTCTGATCCGTCGGATTGCATGACACCAGCAGCGCGCCGTAACGCCGGCTTCACTCTGCTTGAGTTAATGGTCGTCATTGTGCTGGCCGGCATTCTGATATCGATCGTGACAATCAGCATCACACCTGATCCACGCCAGCAATTGCAGCGCGAAGCGCAGCGGGTCGGGCAGCTGCTCGGACTGGCCGCGGACGAGTCGCGCATCCGGCAGCAGCCAATCGTGTGGGAAGCCGATCTGCGCGGCTATCGCTTCGTCACCAAATCCGGCGGCGAGCGCCGCTTGTTAACCGGCGATGATCTGCTGCGCGAGCGGCAATGGGAAACACCGCTGACCCGCCTCGCCGTGCTTGATAACGGCGGGCCGCAGCCGGCGCAGGTTCTGCTAGGCCCCGGTGCGCCGCCCGCACGCATCGCCATCGCACGCGAGTGGATACAGCCGCGGTGGCGGCTGGAGCTGACGCGCGACGACGGTTCGGTGCGAATCGACTTCGACGAAGCGGGGCGTGCCACGCTGGCGACCGACTCCGGAGCGGGCCGCTGATGCGCCAGCCAATCCGTGTACGAGGCTTTACCCTGCTTGAGGTGCTGGTGGCGCTCGTCATCATCGGCGTGGCGCTTGCGGCATCGATGCGGGGCGCGATGTCACTGACATCGACCGCCGAATACACGAAGCAAAAATTGCTGGCGGTGCTGACGGCGGAAAACCGCCTGCTCGAGCTGCGTCTCGGGCGCGAACGTCTTGAGCCCGGCGAAAGTGTGATTGCCTGTGATCAGGGCGGAGTGAGTTTCATCTGCTCGCAGGCCGTGAAGCCGACTCCGAATCCCTTTTTCCGCCGCGTCGAGGTCAGAGTGTTTCGCAGCGACGATGAGGGCAACCGGCGCCAATTTGCTGAACTGATGACCGTGATGCCGACGAACCAGTAATGAACACCCATCACGTCACTCCTGCGCGCGGATTTACGCTGCTCGAACTGCTGGTTGCGATCACCGTGCTGTCGATCGTTTCGATGATTGCGTGGCGCGGACTCGATTCACTGGTCGCCACGCGCGAGCGTCTCGAGCCCGAGGCCGACGAAGTACGGTCGCTGTTGACCGCTTTCGGCCAGATGGAACGCGACCTGACGCAGGTGACGAACCCTGTATTCCTGGGTCTGGCGACCTCGCCGCTGAATGTGCGCGTGGTCGATGGCGGGCAGCTGATCGAACTGGCGCGCGTCGCAAGCCCGGTTCCCGATCGCGCAACCGAGGTGCAGACCGTTTTCTACCGGGTGGTCGACGGCTCGCTGGTGCGGCAGGCAACGCCCGCGCTGCCCGCATTCGACCGCGCTCGTACCGAAAGCTTTGAAACTGCACGGCTGCTCGGCAAAGTGCAGTCGATGACGGTCCGCGTCTGGCAGGCGTCCGCGGGCTGGGTGTCGCCATTCGACGCAGACGTTTCGCAATCGGCGTCGGGCGCGAGCGGCGCCGCAGTCGCCGCGACCGAAGCCGCGCCCGGTATCGAAGTCACGCTGCTGCGTACCGACGGCAAGACGTTTCGTCGCGTTTTCCTGGTGGGCGCATGACGCAAGAGCGCGAACGCGCCTTTAGCTCCCTGCCCCGGGGAGGCAGGGCCGGCGAGAGAGCCTCGGAGTGGCGCAAGCGCCGGGCGGAACCCCGGCGCCCGAGCCATCAGCACGGGGCAGCCGTGCTGATGGCGCTGTTCGTCGCTGCCCTGGCGACGATGATCATCACGGGCCTTTTTTACCGCCAGTTCGTGCTGCTGCGAACGATCGAGAACCAGCAGCTCACTTCGCAAAGTCGCTTGCTGTTGCGTGGCGCGCTCGACTGGGGTCGCGCCATCCTGCGCGAAGACGCCAACCGCTCGCAGTACGACGCGCTGAGCGAACCGTGGGCTCAACCGCTTGCCGAAACGCGGCTCGACCAGTTAGGCGAAACGCAGTCGCTGGCGGCATTGGCAACCATTGCGGGTTCGATGGAAGATGCGCAGGGCCGCTTCAACCTGCGCAACCTGGTAGACAACGGACAAATCGTCGAGCGCGATCTGCAGGCGCTGCACCGGCTCGTGTCGATTCTGCAATTGCCGGAGCAGACCGCAGATCTGATCGCTTTGCGAATGGCGCAGGCGCTACCCGCCGCGCCGGTGCTCGGTCAGAGTGGCGCGACTTCGGCGGCCGACGCTGCCGAGCGAGACAAGCCTCGGCCTTTGCCGCTGATGCTGCCGCAGGATCTTGCCGGGATTGCGGGCATCGATCCGTCCGCGGTGCAGCGGCTCGGTCCGTATATCGTGGTGCTGGACGAACGCACCGCCGTCAATGCCAACACGGCTTCGCCCGAAGTGATTGCTGCCCGCGTGCCAGAGCTGACGCTGGCCGAAGCCCGCAACCTGGTCGCCGAGCGCGACCGGCTGTCGTACTTCAACAATACGGGCGAGGTGCGCACGCGGCTGGGCAACAAGGGCAGCCTGGTCACCGATTCGGAGATATCAACCGCATCGCGTTTCTTCTTTATCCGGGGCGAGGTGAAGCTCGACCGTGCAGTGACCCGGATGGAAGCGCTGGTCAAACGCCCGATTCCCGGCGTGGGTCAACAAGTCGTGGCCGTACTGTGGACACGTGAGATTTGAAAGCTGATCTATGAGAGACCGATCGCATCAGCGTTTACTTGTGTTGCTCCCGCCCCGGCTGGATAGCCGCGGACGGTCGCAGTTTGCTTCGGGCACGGTGGTGCAGTACGTGGCCCTGTCGGGTCGCGATTCGACCCGCGGCGAAGCTCCTGTTGCGTTGCTGCCGAAGGCAAGTGCGGTTGACCTGGTGTTCGATTCGAGCGACGTATTCATCACCGCGATCGAAGCACCCAAGTTGTCGGAGGGCCGACTGCGGATGGCGCTGCCCAACATCCTCGAGGATCGGTTGCTCGCCGAATCGGCAGATTGTCACTTTGCATTCAACGTTCCACGCGGCGGGACGGGCACGACCACCATCGCGGCACAGCCGAAGATGCCGGTGGCAGTGATGGACCGCGGCATTCTGACGCGCGCCCTCGATGTCTTTACCGAGGCCGGCTTCAAGGTGCGCGCCGCGTACAGCGAGATCTACACCGTTCCCGCGCCAGCTGCCGGCGTGCTGTCGGTGCGTGTTGATCGCGGGCGTGGGATTGCACGCTCGGCAACGCATGATGGCTTCGCATTCGACCTCACAGACGACGCGGTTCCGCCCGCGCTGGCACTGGCCGTGAGACAACTTGGAGTCAAGCGGATTCAGGTGTTCGGGCGCGACGGTGCACGCATGAGCTCGATGGCAAAAGCATTGAACGTGCAGATCGACACCAGCCCACAGGAGGCCGATCTGGCGAGCACCGAAACGGGAGTCAGTCTGCTGCAAGGCGCCTTTGCGCAGGGCGGGATGATCGGCAGCTTCGTTGGCGGCTCGCGGCTGTCGTTATCGAGCCGGGCGGTACGCGTGCCGCTACTTTGGGCTGCGGCGTGCGTATTGGTCGCGGTGCTCGGGATGAACGCCTACAACCTGAAGCTCGAGGGCGAGGAAAAAACGATCCGCAGCCAGATGGAAACGAACTTCCGCTCGACATTTCCCGAAGTGACAACGGTAGCGGACACGACGGTGCAGACGAAGCAGAAGTTGGCCGAACTGCGCGCACGGGCGGGTATTCCATCAGCCAATGACTTCTCGGTTCTAAACGCGCGGACCGCGCTGCTGTTGTCGGCCGCACCGGTCGGCAGCGTTTCGGGAATGGAATATCGCGACGGGGCTTTGAAAGTGAAATTCAAGCCCGGGGTCGCGGACAATCCGGGGCTGCAGAACTCCCTGAGGTCGGCCGCGCTTCAGCAAGGGCTCGCGATCCGCTTCGAAGCGGACGGCTCGGCCCGCGTCACACCGGCAGGAGCATGACTATGCCAAAGCTGTGCAAATCGGGACGACGCATTCGACGTCGCTGCACATAATGGAAGCGCTGAGACTTTTCTGGGCAGAGCGCGCACCACGCGAGCGCGCGATATTGCTTGCCGGCGGCGCTTTAGTACTCGCAGCCGTAATCTTCTGGCTTCTGATCGAGCCCGCCTACAAAGGCATCGGGCGCCTCGAGCGCAGTCTGCCGCAACAACGAGCCGGCGCAGCGGAGCTCGAAGCCTTGCTGTCCGAGGTCAAGACGATGCGGACGAAGGCGCAAGTCGCCTCGGTATCTGGCGACGTGCGAGGCGCCGTCGATGCGTCGCTGGCCCGCGCCGGCATCAAAGCCGCGCGCATCGTGCCGTTGTCAGACGGCGACCTGCAACTCGCGTTTACTGACGTGCCGTACGGCAGCTGGGCGCCGTGGCTGGCCGGCATCGAGCATGAGTTGGGGGCGCGCGCGACGTCGGTCACTGTCACCGCGCGTGACAAGACTCCCGGCAATGTCGACGTCGATCTTGCATTGCGGCTGGCGCGCAGATGACGGACGGATGAAGCTCGTCAAACATGCGCAGAGTCCTCTACGTCCTTGCGGCGCTGGTCATTTTGATGCTCACAGCGCTGGTGGTCGCGCCGGCACAATGGGGCGCTGGTTATGTGCGATCAGCCACTCACGGTCGACTCGAGCTGGCCGAAGCGAGCGGTACGTTATGGAACGGCTCGGCCGTGGTGGTCCTGGCCAACCCCGCCGAAACCGGCGCATCGCGCGCAAGCTTGCCCGAGCGATTGGGGTGGCGGCTCAGCCCATGGGCATTATTGGCGGGCCAACTCGACTTGGCGCTGACGCATCCTTCCGCGCTGGCTCAACCGTTGACCATCAATGCGCCGCTGTTTGGCGGCTCGGTCAAGCTTGGACCAACCTCATTGCGGCTCCCGGCGTCATTGCTGGTGGGTCTCGGCGCGCCATGGAACACGATTCGGCCCGGCGGCATCCTGACGATTTCATGGGATCGTATGCAGGTTGACCCCGGACGCTGGCAGGGCAACTTGGGGGGCGAGTGGCGGTATGCAACGAGCGCGCTGACCCCGGTATCGCCGATGGGGCACTATCGGGTCCAAACCAACGGCATCTGGCCCGGAACTCAGCTGGAATTACTAACCATTTCGGGTCCCCTCGAGCTAAAGGGCAATGGCACAATCAACGAGGGTGGGCGCTTACGCTTCACCGGACGAGCACAAGCAATGGCCGGCACCGACCCTGGTGTTAGGGCGCAACTGACGGGGCTGATCTCGCTGCTAGGGCGGCGCGACGGCGAGGGATCTCTGTTGAATTTCGGTGGTTGAGAAAAAGCCAATGTGCACGTCAGGCAGGCGCAGTGTTTTCTCCCGGATGATTGCGTTTAGCTGCGCTTGGCTGATGGCGACAACTGCCATCGTGACGCCGGCAATCGCGCAGACATCTCGCGCCAAACCCTCCACCAATCAAAAGCTGCCGCAAGGCATCACGCGCGAGGAAGGCGTACTGCTGAATTTCGTCAACGCCGACATCGACGCGGTCGTGCGTGCGATCGGGCAATACACCGGCCGCACCTTCGTCATTGACCCGCGGGTCAAAGGCACGCTGTCGCTGTCGACTGAGCGCCCGGTCACACGCCAGCAGGCATACGACCAATTGCTCACCGCGCTGCGATTGCAAGGTTTCACGATTGTCCAAACCGGCAATGTGGCCCGCGTGGTGCCAGAGGCCGACGCCAAGCTGCAGGGCGGCGCCGTGATCATTCCGAAAGGTTCAGCGCCCAGTGGCGACCAGCTGGTGACTCAGGTGTTCCGGCTGCAATACGAGTCCGCCACCGCCATGGTGCCGATCCTGCGGCCGTTGATCGCGCCGAATAACACCATCTCGGCCTACCCGCAGAACAACACGCTGGTGATTACCGATTACGCCGATAACCTGCGCCGCATCGCGCGCATCATCGAATCAATCGACACACCGGCCACCAGCGACGTAGAGATCATTCCGGTCGTCAACGGATTGGCGATGGAGATCGCCACCGTCGTCAATCGCGTCCTCGACGAGGGTGCGCGCGCGGCCGGGCAGGCGACCGATGCCGGGCAGCGCATCTCGGTACTAGCGGAGCCGCGCACCAATTCACTGATCATCCGCGCGCCGAGCCCGCAGCGGCTGCAGCTGGCAAAAAACCTGATCGCGCAGATGGACAAACCTGCGCTGACTCCTGGCAACATCAACGTCATTCACCTGCGCAACGCCGAAGCGGTGCGCCTGGCTCCGCTGTTGCGCGCCATCATCGGCGCTGACCCGTCGTTTATGGCCCAGGGAAGCGGCGGAAGCGGCCTGTCGCAGACGACGACGCTCGGACCCGGATCGTCAGGGCAAGCAGGACTGACACCCGGAGCGTCCGGCGCTGCACCGGGTATCGGCGCCATCGCAAGCGGCGGCGCGGGAAGCTCGGGAGCCGGTGGCACTGGCGGCCTGGCCGGAATGATTCAGGCTGATCCTGCGACCAACTCGCTGATCGTGACTGCGCCGGAGCCGTTGTATCGGAACATTCGCACCATCGTCGACAAGCTCGATACGCGCCGCGCACAGGTCGTCATCGAATCGCTGATCGTCGAAGTGACGGCAGACAAGGCGGCGGAGTTCGGCATCCAGTGGCAAGCGCTGGGTGGGCTCGACAACACCGGTACCAACGTCATCGGCGGCACTAATTTTGGCGGCTCGGGGCAAAACATCATCGGCGCGGCGCAAAACATTGCTTCGCTGGGTCAGGGGTTGAATCTCGGCGTGGTGCGCGGCCGCGTCAACATTCCCGGCGTCGGCGAAGTGCTCAATCTCGCGTTTCTGGCGCGCGCGCTATCGACCAGCGCCGACGCCAACATCCTGTCCACACCGACAATCCAGACGCTCGACAACGAAGAGGCGAAATTCCTGGTGGGTCAGAACATTCCGCTGATCACCGGCTCGTTCGCGCAGGGTGCCGGCAACGGTGCGGGGGTCAACCCCTTCCAGACTTTCGAGCGGCGCGACATCGGGCTGCAGCTGCGCGTCAAACCGCAGATTTCAGAAGGCGGCGTCGTACGGCTCGCGATCTATCAGGAGCTGTCGTCGATTCAGACCACGTTGACCGCGGCGCAGGGCGGCATCA
>JBDUCU010000098.1:0-11041 GCA_040003315.1 Burkholderiaceae bacterium
CCGGGTCCCGGTAACTTCACGTCGTCTTGAGCGATACGGCGTACATCGCGGGCACTCTGTGCTCTGCGCATCTGCGGGAGCTACTCCATTTGGCGTATTGTTGAGTTCACACGCGTCGCCTACTCTTGTCGCGGCCAGCCTCGGCATCCGGGGGGAGGGGGGATTTCTCTGTCATTCAAAGATTAACAATTGCGCGGCTCGCTGCCCACACCTCCAAGAAGCGAGGTCCGCGCGATGCAAATTCGTCCGACCACTGCAACCACAGCCCCCGCCGTTCATGTGGACTGTTGCCGCGGTCGATCCTCGCCAACTCAAACGACTTTGCAAAGTTATAACGGAACGCAACACTAGGGGATCTGGCGGCGGATCTGTCCGTCTGCAGTTTTTGCATTGCGTCCATACACTCTTGGACATTCGGTTTCCTCCGCAAAGGAGATGGTCATGCCCTCTGTTCTACTGGTTTCAGCGCGTCTTTTCCGCGCGCTGGCGCTTGTGGTTTGTATGGCTGCGTTATTTGAGAACCCTGCCGCGTTCGCGGCCGACACTATCGTCCGCACCGATGTAGACAATGTAATTTTGCTGTTGCCGGATGGCGCGGACACAACCGATCCGCGCGTTACGGTGTGGCTCGATGCGGCCCGGGAAGAGGGACTGCACCTGCGCATGCTTACCGATTCGCAATTCCTGCAACTCCCCAACCCCAACATATACAGCGGCGTCATTCTGCCCGATCAAGTGCACCTGATGGCGAGCGACGGCCTCGTTGCGGCGATTCAGACCTATGTCTCGAACGGTGGGAATCTGATGCTGGTATATGACGCCGGCCTGCTGCTCCCGGATGGTTTCTATCCGACCACTGGACCGTCGCGATTCAGCGCGATGGTCGGCACCACGTACGCCGACTACGGCGCGTGCTATCCCAACTGCAACAACAATTTCATCGCGTTGATCAATGCAACCGGCAAGCTGAGTGCGTTGCGGAGTTTGCGGGTACCGCCCGGTAAATCGATGCCGCTCGCGTCGCAAACGGCGACTACGACGGCAGCCAGCATGTTCGCGTTAGCAGTCAAGACAAACTCGAATGTAAACGACGCTGGAGGCAGGAGCACAAAGCAATTGTACGTCGCGAAGCAATTGTACGTCCCCATCAGGGACGACTTGCCTTCGGGGCTGGCCCGGCGAGATTTCGATCCCAATCCACGCGCACACCCGCGACAGAACCTGCCTCTTGATTCTGTCGAAGGACCACCCCTTCGCAACGCGCCTCTCCCCGCCGATCCCACGGATACTTCGTCTGTCCACGGCAATAACACGACATTGACTGTCGCCGGCCACAAGGCTTATGCGGCGAAACCCCCGGGGGAAGGCCCTCCGCCCGTACCAGATACGACGGAAGCTATTTCCGGATTCTTTTATGGCAGGCTGAATTACCCGAGCTATACGACCGCCGATACATATCTCGGTACTTGGCTTCTTAACGGCAATAACACGACACTGACCGTCGCCGGTGTCCACCAGTGGGGAGGTGGTCGCGTTCTCTTCGTGAATACGCCGCTTGGCTACCTGAGGGGTTTCGGCACCGACGGACTCTTGTTGCACGGTATGCTGCATTATTTCGCGGTAGAAATGCTCGGCCAGCCGTACGTTGTCGCGCTACCGAGTGGCAAGGCAGGACTCATCGCCAACGTGCACGTCGACTGTGGCGAGGCGTTGGGGCCGATGCAACAGCTCAAGGACGCGGGCATCTGGAGCAACGGCCCGTTCTCCGTGCATTTCACCGCGGGTCCCGACTGTGTCAACTTCGGAGACGGCCTTGGACTCAACGTTCCCGGCAACGCTGTAACGCAGTCGTGGATCAGGTACTTCAGTTCAATCGGGCACAAGCTCGGCAATCACGGCGGCTGGATACACGATTATTACGGCGCCAACGCGAGCGAAACGAACCAGGCTGATTTCCAGCAGTATCTGGATCTCAACAACAACGCAATGGCGGCGGTTCTCGGAAAGCCATTGATCGAGTATTCGGCTCCCGAAGGCAACACTCCACTCTGGTCCGTCACGTGGGCGGAGCAAAAGGGCGTCGTCGGCTACTACACGCTCGCGAACTCGGGCATGGCGCCGACGCGCACCTATCGTAACGGGCAGCTCTACAGCAGGCAGATCTGGTCGATGCCACTTACGCCGTATCAGGACATCGCCACGTTCGAGGATTTCGGGGACAGACACATCGCGGCTTCGGTGCCGACCGCATGGCTTAAGTCGCTGGTTGATTTTTCGGTCGCGCACCGCACCAGCCGGATGGTCTATTTCCATCCCCCCGGCGCTGCCGACTACCTGAGCACGATGCTTGATTGGACGAAATATGCCAAGAACTACGGCAGCCGGTTCGCCTGGTACACGATGACTGATTTGGCTACCTTCATGTCGCGCCGAGACTCCGTGTCCTGGCAGTTATCGAAACTTGCGAGCGGCAGCTTGCGTGTTGACGCGACCCACCCGAACAACCTGAACGGCATCACGTGGAGTCTCTCCAAGGCGCGCTATTCGCGGCCCGGGAATTTGTTACGTTTCACCCTCGTCGACGATACCGTCAATAACGAGTGGATTCTTGTCGGCGGCGCGGGGGCGCGTAGCGCAAGCTTCACCACAAACCGCTTATAGCGGGACTGCGGCCGGGACTGACCATGTCTGTTGTCTTTTCATGGGATGACAGCCTCGGCGAAGGCCGCGCTCCGCTTGCGCGGGCAAGCGGGGCGGGTGTCGGCGGCAATGATCGTGCGCCTCCGGAGAGACGCACCAGCAGGCTACCGCAGCGGTACGTCGGCCTGATCTGGCTGATGTCTTGTTGCGAGCCGGCGCTGGCTGCAGAGGTCAGCCACAAGGCGCACGGACCCGTTATCACCGCAATGCTGGCTTGCGTTTGCGGCATTACCCTGGTTCTGGCCGTCTACTGCATTCGCCACTACGTTTTCACACTCAACCGCCTTTTCGCAGCACAGCGGCACCCTTACATCGACGTCGATACGGCGGACTGGCCGACACTGACCGTTTTTATCGCCGCGCACAATGAGGAAGCCGTCATCAAAGATGCGTTGACCGCTCTGCTCAATGCCGATTACCCGCGCAGCAAACTTCAAATTACGCCGGTAAACGATCGCTCCACGGACAACACTGAAGTAATCGTCGACCAGTTCGTCGCCCGATATCCATTACGGCTGCTCCCGTTTCATCGGCGCTCTGGCAAGCCTGGAAAGGCAGCTGCGCTCAAGGATGCGATGGCCTACGTGCATAGCGAGGTCATCATTGTCTTCGACGCGGACTATGTCCCGTCACGAGGCCTTCTGAAACAGTTGGTCGCGCCGCTGTTCGATCCCGAGGTCGGCGCCGTCATGGGCCGCGTGGTGCCTTGCAACGCCGACACGAACCTACTTACGCGCCTTCTCGATCTCGAGCGATCGGGGGGCTACCAAGTGGACCAGCAGGCACGCATGAATCTCGGCCTCGTTCCTCAGTACGGCGGAACTGTCGGCAGTGTGAGAGTGAGCGCATTACAGTGCGTAGGGGGCTGGCACGACGATGTGCTCGCTGAGGACACCGATCTGACCTACCGCCTTTTGCTCGCCGGCTGGAAAATTGCTTACCAGAACCGCTCCGAGTGCTACGAAGAAGTGCCCGAAGCGTGGGCGGTCCGTGTGAAGCAGATCATGCGGTGGACGAAGGGGCACAATCAGGTACTCGTGCGTCATGGGCGAAAGATAATCAGCAACCCGTTTCTCACGCCGATGGAAAAAGCGGACGCAATTCTGCTGCTCGGCGTGTATGCGGTCGCACCCCTGGTCATCATCGGATGGGTGCTCTCGATCGGCTTGTATTTCTTCGACGCCCTTCCGTTTGGAAGCGGAATTCTGGTGGCATTTGCTTTCTTTGCTTACAGCACCGTCGGCAATTTCGCTGCCTTCTTCGAGATCGCGGCCGCGGTCCGCATGGATCGCAACCGGGGTCGCATAAGACTTTTGCCCCTGAACTTTCTCGGCTTTCTCACGAGCGTGGTAAGCATCTCGCGAGCCACGCTGAATCAGCTGTTCTGGGACCGCTGGTCCAAGGGTGGATTACAGTGGGATAAGACGGTTCGTTATCGCAAAGCGACGTGACCGTTGGCCATTCTTGCCCTCGTCGCGATCACGCTTGGCTTGTTCCTGCTGTCGCTCGTTCCGGCATTGTTGGAGATTGTGCAAAAACGGGACACTGCGCCGCTGCCGATTGCTGTCGATTTCGACACTCATCCCGAAAGATTTGCGACAAGTTTTCGTGCGACGGTCGCGCGTCACCTCGGCGGCGATCCGCGGCTGGTCGTGCCGTCTCTCGTACGCGATGATCAATACTTGCATGGCTCCGGCTTTCATATTGTCGACCGTTCAGGCCGGCCCCGTTTTGATGTCAAGGAATTGGCGACGCAGTCGACGCGAAAAATGCTGTTGTCGGGCGTCACGCTTTACCTGCCGAATGGATTCACCTTCGAACAGGAAGTATTCGGGATAGCGGACATATGCTCCGGCGCGTGCAGCATTTTAAGGGCAGTTTTCTGTGCGCGCGAACTTCGCCTGGCTGCAGGCAGCAAAGTGATGCGGTGGGCGCATGCCATGTATATCGACATTGGCGAGCACTGCGAAATCCATGGCAGGGCGTCCGCGGAAAAAGTGATCATCATCCATCCCGGAGCGACTTTCAAACGGCTCAATGCGCCGCGAATTGCGTTCGGCGATATCCAAGGCGCTGGCGACGTATTTGTTACGGACTCGCTCAAGCTTCCCGCAGCAGCTGCGGGCGAGGCGCTTCTCAACAAGATTCCGCTGCCGGAGGGCGATAACCGCATCATCGTAGACGGGGACTTGCACATTCCCGCCGGAGGCCACGTGGTCGGCGATGTTATTGCCTACGGTAACCTGCACCTTGGGCACTCTGCTCGCATTGTCGGCAGCATCAAGACACATAAGAACCTGCTGATGGCGGCGAGAGCGAGTATTGAAGGTGCCGCAGTTGCGGTAAACGATGTGGTGGTGGGAGCCGATGCCTTCATTCGAGGGCCTGTAATTGCCGAGCGCGCCATCCGGCTGTGCAGGGGCAGCCGAATCGGAACGCTGGATGCCCAGACCTCCGCGGTCGCACCAGTCATCAGCGCCGAGCCGGGCGCGTCAGCGTTCGGTACGCTGTGGGCGCGCGAGCACGGTACGGCCCTAAACCACTCGGCATCAGCGACATGATCATGAGGCTGATTGCAATCGCGCTCTTGTGTGTGACTACAGTGACAATGGCTGCCGAAAACGCAAACGAGCTGGATCTAACGGGCTACCAAAGTGAAGATGGCGCCATTCGCGCGAACTTCGGCGGCAATGTCGTCGATCCGTATTTCGCATCCAAGGCGCTGCTCGAAGCCAAGCGGCTCGGACTCGATATCAGCGCACCGGGCCTGTCATGGATTAACTGGGCCCTTGCGCGCCAATCACCCGACGGCCGATTGGAACGCTATTGCAATCGGGCAGCGATGCCGGACAAGTGGAGCGTGTGCGCCAGCGCCGATGCGGACGACGCGATGATGGCGATCTGGATACAGCTTTTGATCGCAGCAGAGCCCGTGACTGGAATGCCGGCGGCATGGCGAACCAGCATGGCACGCGCTTCCCGTCAGCTTATGCATTTGCGGCATCGTCGCTCAGGCTTGTACCAGATCTCTGCGACACAGCCTGTGGCTTTGTTCATGGACAACATCGAGGCTTATGCCGCGCTTCGTGCCGCCGCCCGCGATCAGCAGCGCACCGGACACCGCGCAACGAGCAGGAAAACACTGGAGGACGCGGAGAATCTTCGCCGGCAGGTCGTAAAGACCTTCTGGAACCCTTCTACCAAACGCTTCAAGGTGAGTACGCAATTTGCCCCCGAGCACGCATTCTATCCAGACGAGGTCGCGCAGATTTACCCGTGGCTGGATGACGTTGCGACGGAGGAGGGTGGTACCGATACGTACGCTGAATGGATGCGTCGTAACGGCACGTCGTGGCTTGATCTCGAGGCAGATCATTACCCGTGGGGTCTGGTCGCGCTGGCCGCATACAAAGCAGGTGACAGCGCGCGCACGCAATGCTGGTTGGTCAAGTCGGCGCCGCTGCGTTACAGCGCTCGCTGGAACATCCTCGAAGAGGCGTTGTTTCAGGGCTTGCAAGCAAATACCAGACATGTATCGCAAAAGGGTGAACCGTGTTCCAGGATCGCGGGATAAGAAGCAGAAAAAATGACAATCCGAAAAAAGAAATCCGCGTCGACCCTCGCGTTACCACTTCGTTGCTGCGCGATCAGCATCAGACATCTACGCGTTCACATCGCGCGATATCTGCTGGCGCTTGCGTCATTCTTGCTCACGAGTTTGCCGCTACCGGCGCATGGGCAGGACACGGGCCGCGGCGCGACGCTGACGGAGCCCTCCGGGGTCGCTGCGTCGCCCTCTCCGATCACCGATCTTCTGCGTCGGGGAAGTTATCTCGAGGCGAGCTTTGGCTATGCGCAGCTAACTGACGACAACCCTTCCTGGAGGGGAGCGTATGTCAAGGGAGTCTGGCAGCCCGACACACAGTCGACGTGGTACGGCGAAGTCAACGACGCACATCGATTCGGCGATCACGGCCTCCTCTTTAGCGCCGGCAACACCCAGGTGATCAATGAAGACTGGTATGGCTCGCTGTTTGCGGGGACGAGTTCGGGCGGATTCTTTCTGCCACGCTATCGCGTCGACGGCTTCATCAATCGCAAGTGGCTGGCCGAGCGCAGCCTTGTGACGACGCTAGGCCTCGGCTACGAACGCGCAAAAGATGTGCACCGAGACCGTCGTCTCTTTCTTGGCGCAGCCTATTACTTCAGTGGTCCGTGGATTGTGGAAGGCGGAGGTCGCGTGAATTTCAGCGACCCCGGATCTGTGCGCGCTGCCCGCGCCTTCATTGCTCTGACGCAAGGTCGGGATCACGAGCACTACGCCATTTTGCGCGTGGAATCCGGGCGCGAGGCGTATCAGCTCGTGGGTGATCAGAGCGTGCTGAGCAATTTCTCCAGTCGCGTAGCTTCATTCACCTGGCGGCAGTGGGTCGGCGGCAATCGCGACCAGGGGTTTCAGGTGCGCGCAGAGCGTTATCTGAATCCGTACTATTCCCGCAGCGGGATCGAAGTAGGTATTTTCCATGACTTTTGAAGCGGTCACATCGGCCGACGCTCCTTCCGCCAGACAGTTCGCCGACTCTCGTGGCGAGGTATGGTCGATCGCGCGGCGACTCACGACCTCGTTGTCCCCAGCCACGGTCGAACCACGCATGACGGTGTTTCCGCTCCATCGAGCGCTCCACCGCCTCGTTTTCCCGCAGTTGCGATGGCTGGTCGTCATCGGGCTGCCGGCAATTTTGAGCATTGCGGCTTGGCTGCTGCTCGATCTCATCAGCTCTGCATGGTTTGTGCTTTACAACGCATGGATGCCTTGGTTGCATCTTGACGGCCATGCAACGCGCACAACTCTCTTGTTGACCGACGGCTGGCGAATGCACGTGCTCGATGTCAGCATCCGCGCGGATCCGCCATCAGCACTGGTCTGGTGGTCGACCCTTTGCGCCAGCTTCTTGCTCGTCGCTGCGTCTTATTTCCCGCGCACACCGCTGCCGCTACGTTATATCGGAATGCTGATCGCGCTGATATTCTTTGCCAGCCTCGCGTTTTTCGCGCTTTCAGCGCAACCACTTCCGTATAGCGCCGGCCGCCATGTCAGCGATGGGCTCATGACGATCGAGCTGTTGATAGTGGCAATCCCTTGGCTTCATGCGTTCACTTATTACATTTTCGATTTCAGCTTCTGGCAGAAAGCTGCTCTCAGCCTGCTTACGATGGCGTTTGTCGCCCTTATTGCGCCGTTCCAGTTTCTTTTGCATGCCTGGCTTTTGCAGTCATTTTCATTGCTCTGGCTTCCGCCGCTGCAACTAGTCTTTGGCGTATTTCTGGAGACGATGGTGATCATCGCCTTCTATGGCTGGGGGATGAGTTGGGAGCGCCAAGGTGAGATGCGCGGGAACGCACCGATAAAATGCAAGAATTCCATGCCGACTCGACAGGGAGATACGTGGCGCGGTGTTTTCGCCGAAAATAACGCTTTGGCCGGGCTGGACTCTGCGCCTGGGCCCGCGCTGTCGCTCGAGCCGCACGCGCCAGCTTCATCCGTGCCCCGCGCAGCACCAGCAACGGACGCCACTGACGCCGTGGCGATGGCTTGCTCGTTTTTCGGTGAATGTCGCTTTTGTGGAATGCGTAACGCGGCAAGCGCCACGTTCTGCAACGACTGTGGTTCGTCATTGCATCTAAAGCCGTGCCAGACGTGTGGTGCGGTCAACGGCAGCACGGAAAAAAACTGCGCCCGATGTAGGGCCGACTTTCCTTTCGATGGACGAAGAGATGTTGCGGCGAGCCAGTCGTGTCCCGCGGTACTCGGCGCTTTCCCGCATGTGCCTGAACCTCAAGCGCAAAGATTTGCGACGCCTGCCTCGGCGCCGGCGACAACTTTCATCGTCTCTCCCTCCGCGTCGCCCTCCGCTTCGGCGACAATCGATGTTGCGCCCGTAGCGGGTCCGGACGGCGACCGTTCACGCGGGAACGCGCCCGCAAATCGCCTAGGGCGCTCAGGCGTGATTGCCATGTTCGGCGGCGCACGCGCGGTAGTCGCAACCTTATTGCTGTTGTCGGTAACGGCTGCCGGATACTTTGCTCTGCTGCACGAGCCGTTGCCAGACGATGATGCGATCGTACCTCCCACTGCGATCGCGTCGCATCAGTTGAGCGAACTCGAGCGAACCCGAACTGCTGCGGCAGCGTCCCCGACAGCATTGACACTGCCGCGCGACACTTCGCCTGTGCTCGCCGCCGACGACGGGCAACAAGCAGCGTCCCCGGACGCTTTTTTCGAGACGATATTGGCGACGCCACAACGATTTGCTGCTGCTAGCGCTTCACCACGTTCACCGCAAAACACCGTTCGCAACAATGGAACCTTGTCTGACGTCCATAAAGGGCCGGCGTCCGGATCATTCATGTCGAACAGCGCAACGGTCAGGCTTCTGCTTCAAAGTGCTGCTCGTCAAATCCCACACCCTGCCATTAAACGTGGAGGGCGCAAGGAAGGCGTGGAGGAGCCGCCCGAACTCGCGCTGCTAGGTCTTGCTCCAGCGCCAGTCAGCCAAGCCGAGATCGCCATCGCCGCGCCCGCCCAAGCCAAGCGCAGCGAGAGCAGCGTTGTGTGCTCCGGACACGCTCGGGTGCTGAGTCTTTGTGAGTAATGCCCACATCCGATACTCGGACACATTCCGTTTCCACGTTTGATGAACCACGGTCCATTGAGGAAACCCCCATGCGCATTCTTGCAGTCTTCGGCACCCGTCCAGAAGCGATCAAGATGGCTCCCGTCATCACCGCGTTGCGACAACGGCCGGAACTCGAATGTTCGGTGTGTGTAACCGGTCAGCATCGTGAGATGCTGCAACAAGCGCTGGAGCAGTTCAAGATCACGCCGGAGTTTGACCTTGCAGTGATGCAGCCCGGCCAAACCCTTCATGGCGTTACGCAGTCTGTGCTCAATGGTGTCGCAGCGGTGATCGAAGACTTCAAGCCAGACCATGTCCTGGTGCACGGCGACACAACTACTGCAATGGCCGGAGCACTCGCCGCGTTTTATGCACAGGTCTCCGTCGGCCACGTCGAAGCCGGCTTACGCAGCTTCGATATGGCACAACCGTGGCCGGAAGAATTCAACCGACGCGTGGTCGACATGGTGAGCGAGCGGTTATACGCCCCGACGACTTGTGCCAAGGAAAACCTGCTGCGAGAAGGACAACCGGCAGATCACATCCGCGTTACCGGCAATACCGTCATCGACGCGCTTGACTATGCGCTTTCCACCATCGATCATCAGCCGGAGCTATCCACGAGCCTGCAAAAGCAGTTTAGTTTTCTCAATCCGGCAAAGCGTCTTGTGCTGGTCACCGGCCACCGGCGCGAAAACCACAATCGTGGATTGAGCAACATATGCATGGCGCTTCGCGACCTCGCGATGCGTCCGGATGTCGAAATCCTTTACCCGGTGCACCCAAACCCGCGCGTCGAGAGCACCGTTAGATCATTGCTCGGTGCCGTGCCCAACGTTTTCCTGCTTCCACCGCTCGATTATTTTCCATTTGTCTGGCTGATGCGGCGCGCCCATCTCATCCTGACGGATTCAGGGGGCATCCAGGAGGAAGCGCCGCACCTCGGCAAACCGGTTCTCGTGTTGCGAGAGGTCACGGAGCGCCCGGAAGCGGTAGCCGCCGGCACGGTGCTGCTTGTGGGCACAGGACGCAAGCGAATATATGGCGAGACGACGCGGCTCCTCGACGACGCACTGGCTTATCATGCGGCGACCCGATGCAAGAACCCGTACGGTGACGGAACTGCGGCCATACAGATCGCAGCCGATCTCGCGGCGCTCGCAACCGCGCGCCGCTCGCGGCGCAAGCCCGCGCAGACGCGCCCGCAGCCACTGATGACAACAGTCCGCGAAATTCTCAACGTTCTCCAGACTCCAGTGCAAACACGCACCATGTAAACCGTTCCCGCCCGACGCCCGAGTCTTATCATTCGGTGCCGCGGCTGGGGCAAACCATGAGATCGACATGGAAGCCCTGCGACCGGCCACCCAACAGGTTCGCGGTTCGCCACGATCTGCGATTCGGTGAACCGCGACTTATTCTTTGGATTTCCCGCCAGAATAAAATCTGACGTGGTCCCGAGAAACTTAGGCAGTTAAAACTGGAGTAGGGTCGCTTCTGGGCGTGCGCGAAGGCGCTAGGAGAAGCGATGAAGAAGTCGAGGTTCACTGAGGAGCAGATTGCGTATGTGCTGAGGCAGGCAGACTCGGGAACGCCGGTGACGGACGTTTGTCGGGGCATGGGTATCTCGGAGGCGACGTTCTACGTCTGGAAGAAGAAGTACG
>JBDUCU010000225.1:0-3269 GCA_040003315.1 Burkholderiaceae bacterium
GAGCATGAGTGTGTTCGACATCATCTTCTCCTAGACAAGCGGATTCGCCGCCGTCAGCAGTGTGGCCAAATGTGGCACGTGTGCAAGAAATTGCATGTTCCGCTAGGCGTCGAGGAACGCCTTCACGGTGCTGGTGTTCCAAAACGGTATGCTTCGGTCGTACCCGTCAGGGCTAGGATAGCGGCCCGACCTGATGCCCCGGTATAAACTTGAGTGCGAGATGCTCAGCACAGACATGATGTTGGCGACACGTAATCGCCCGGGCTGATCGAGAGGAATTGCTGGGGGCCTTGCGGTGGTGTGGCCGCGCTGTCGCTTTGGCGGGGTGGAAACCGTCGTCGTCTGGTGTGACAAGTTCAAGTTCATGCTCATGGCTCCGTAACTGCGAAGCGCATAAGCACTCCGCCGATTAACTCCGGCAGAGAAAAATCTTGTGGGATTTTCCCTTCGGAGTGGGCCTACCTTGATGCTTGGTGAAAGCAACCAAGCGATCAGCCACACTCCATTGGGCGGTAGAGGAACTACAACTGCTGCTCATCTATGATGCTGGTTGGTCTGTCAAGTTCCCGGATCGCTATGTGAAGCCGTCACGCCGCTGCTCGCGGGAACTGTACGATCTTCTCGTCGTTCGCGAGCGCCTCAATGCGATCCGCCCATGCAAGCAGCGCGTCTTTGCGTTGAGGAAGACATTCGTTGTGGTTGTAGTGAGCGAATACGCCGGGTAAGGCGTGGTTTGCGATCTTGTTCCCGATGAATAGCTCAAAGCCCAAGTCTGGAAGTCGCGTGATCAACGTACGTCTAAGGTCGTGTACGCGGCACGGCGTTACCTTAGCTAACGCCCCACGTTTGAACAGCGCCGCGAGAGCGTTGTTCACACTGCGACCGTACACCGCTTGACCCTTACGCAGGGGTGACGCGAACACGTGGCGCTTCTTGCCAGTGGTTTTCTTTAGCTGCGTCAATATCGTCACCGCCTGCGGCGCGAGGTGCACAAGGTGCTGCTTTGACGACTTGGTCCGGCGGGCTGGAATATTCCATTCCCCGGCATCCAGATCGAATTCGTCCCACTCGGCATCTGTAACCTCGCGTTCCCTTTGACCTGTGAGGATCAGCATGCGAAGCGCCGCCACCGTAACATCGGCGGCCATGCAGCGGTTAGCATCGCCGATTGCCCGCCATAGTTCGGCGACCTCCGGGAGACTGAGTACAACGTTTCGCTTTCTTGGCCTCGCGTCAAAATCCTTGCGTGTCAAAGGCGCGATGCACGACGCGCCCACCCACTCGCGGCTCTCGGCGAATTGCCACACTCGCTTGGCTTGACTGAGGACCTCTCCTGCGAGCAGTTTGGCGGTCCGCCCGTCGGTCTGCCCCTTGGCAATCGCGTCCAGTGCGGCGATCACGTCTTGCCGAGTGACATCGCGGATTTTCTTGTTCCCGAGCAGTCTGGACAAGCGTTCGAGTCGGTAGCGCGTAGCGGCGGCGCTCTTCTTCCCTGCGATGTGCTTGGCGATGAACTGTTCGATAGCGTCGAGCACCGTTGGCTGTGTTGACTCAGCGATAGCGGCTTGGTGGAGGGCTTCCACCTGTGCCTGTCGCGCTGCGAGTCGTGCCTCCAATTCCGTGACAGGGTCGCGCCCGGCGCGACGGTCAACCTTCCACTGACCGGCAATCGCCCGCGCTTGAGTAAGGGAGAGCCGACCATCCTCCAGCCATGCCGTGATACTCTCGCCGGACGCACCGGCGGCATCGAACACGCCAATGGTGTACTTGCGCCGACGCGCCTGAAACACGTACTCGACCACCCAAGTCTTCGTATGTCTGACCCGCAGACACAGGCCATCGCCGTCGCCGAGCAGGCGGTCGCGCCCGGAGTCGTCCGGCTTGGCGGTTTCGCAGATTCTGGCGGAGAGTTTGCTCATAGGTACTGGTTGGGTGGGACTTTGGGTGGGACTTTGGGTGGGATTGTTGGGGTTTGGGTGGGACCGGTTGGGATAGAAAGATCATACCGAAGTGTGCTAACTATTTCAATAGAAACATGTTTTTGGATAGTTTGGGATAGCGAGGGATAGTCGATGCGTTACTGGCTGATGAAATCCGAACCGGACGATGTGTCCATCGACCACCTCGCCCGGATGCCCAAGCAGACCGTGGCCTGGTACGGCGTTCGAAATTATCAAGCTCGGAATTTCATGCGCGATCAGATGCAGGTGGGCGATCTCGCATTCTTCTACCATTCGAGCTGCGCCGAGCCCGGCATCGCGGGTATCGTCAAGGTGAGCAAGGCCGCCTATCCCGACAAGACTCAGTTCGACAAAAAGAGTCCCTACTATGATCCCAAGGCCACACCCGATGCACCGCGCTGGGTCAATGTCGAAGTAACTTTCGCAGAGAAGACGCGGCTCATTTCCCTTCCCGAGCTCCGTGCTCACGCGGAGCTCGCGACCATGCGCGTGCTCGCGCCGGGAAACCGGTTGTCGATCACGCCGGTCGATCCTCGCGAGTGGACGTTCATTACCAAGAAGATGTTGAAAGTGTAGTTTGGACTTGATGCTGATCCCGGTGTTTCTCATCGTCGGGTGCGTCGTCGGCTTCATCGCAGGCTTGCTCGGCATCGGCGGCGGAATGACCATGATTCCTCTGCTGACCCTTATCTTCAGTTACGAACATTTCCCCGCGGACGACATTCTGCATATCGCGGTGGCGACGTCGATGGCGACGATCGTGTTCACCTCTATTGCCAGTGTGCGCGCGCATAACCGGCATGGCGCGGTGCTGTGGCACGTTTTCTGGAAGCTGGCGCCTGGAATTCTGATCGGATCACTGGCCGGTCCGCAGATCGTCAGCGGGATGTCGACGCAACTGCTGTCGGGCGTCTTCGCCTTGTTCGCCTCGTATACGGCAACGCGCTTGCTGCGAAACAAATTGCCGAAGCCGAGCCGTGAATTGCCCGGAGCATTCGGATTAGGGCTCGTCGGCGGTGCCATCGGCGTGCTGTCGAGCATGGTCGGCGCGGGCGGAGGATTCATCTCGGTGCCGTTCATGACGGCGTGCAACGTTCGCCTTCACAACGCCGTGGCGACCTCCGCCGCGCTCGGGCTGCCCATCGCGGTCGCGGGCACGGCAGGATTTCTGATCGCCGGATTTCGCCATCCGGGCCTGCCGCCGTACACGGTGGGCTACATCTACCTGCCGGCGCTCATCGCGATCGTCAGCGCCAGCATGCTGGTCGCGCCGATCGGCGTCCGGCTGGCGCATCGATTGCCGGTCGC
>JBDUCU010000018.1:0-33986 GCA_040003315.1 Burkholderiaceae bacterium
CGATCGCCAATACTTCGCCACGCAGCGTGATCTCGCCGGTCATCGCAACGTTGGCCCGAACCGGAATGCCGCTAAACGCCGAAATCAGCGCCGTCGTGATCGCGATTCCGGCCGAGGGACCATCCTTCGGCGTGGCACCCTCCGGAAAGTGCACGTGAATGTCGGTCTTTTCGAACACTTCGTCGCGGATTCCGAGTCGGCTTGCGCGCGATCGCATCACCGAGCGCGCCGCTTCGACTGATTCCTTCATCACGTCGCCCAACGAACCGGTGCGGTGCACATTGGCCTTGCCTGGCATGGTAACTACCTCGATTGTCAGCAGATCGCCGCCAACTTCGGTCCACGCCAAACCCGTCACCTGTCCGACCTGATTTTCCTTTTCCGCCACACCGAACGTGTAGCGCCGCACGCCTAGGAACTTGTCCAGATTGCGCGCCGTCACCTGCACGCGCGTGTCCTGTTTCTTCAGCAGCAACTGCTTGACCACCTTGCGGCAGATCTTGCTGATCTCGCGCTCGAGGGAGCGCACGCCGGCCTCGCGGGTGTAGTAGCGAATGATGTCGCGAATCGCGCTCTCCGCGATCGAGAGCTCGCCAGTCTTAAGGCCGTTGGTCTTCATCTGCTTCGGCAGTAGATGCTGCAGGGCGATGTGCACCTTCTCTTCCTCGGTATAGCCCGAGAGCCGGATCACTTCCATCCGGTCTAGCAGCGCCGGCGGAATGTTCATGGTATTGCTGGTTGCAACGAACATCACATCCGACAGATCGAAGTCGACCTCAACGTAGTGGTCCTGAAACGTGTGGTTCTGCTCAGGGTCGAGCACTTCGAGCAACGCCGACGCCGGGTCGCCGCGGAAGTCCATTCCCATCTTGTCGACTTCGTCCAGGAGGAACAGCGGATTGCGCACGCCGGACTTGCCGAGGCTTTGCAAAATCTTGCCCGGCATCGAGCCGATGTAGGTGCGCCGATGGCCGCGAATTTCGGCTTCGTCGCGCACTCCGCCCAGAGCCATGCGGATGAACTTACGGTTGGTCGCGCGGGCGACGGATTGTCCGAGCGACGTCTTGCCAACACCCGGAGGGCCGACCAGGCACAGGATCGGCGCCTTCAGCTTGTCGACGCGCTGCTGCACGGCCAGGTACTCGAGGATCCGGTCTTTGACTTTCTCGAGCCCATAGTGATCGTCGTCCAGCACCTTCTGCGCGTTGCCGAGGTCGTTGTTGATCCGGCTGCGTTTCTTCCATGGCAAGCCGACCAGCGTGTCCAGGTAGTTGCGCACGACCGTAGCCTCGGCCGACATCGGTGACATCAGCTTCAGCTTCTTTAGTTCGGAATTTGCCTTGTCGCGCGCCGCCTTCGGCATGCGTGCAGCCTTGATTTTCTTTTCGAGCTCCTCGAGATCAGCACCTTCTTCGCCCTCGCCGAGCTCTTTTTGAATCGCTTTGACCTGCTCGTTCAGGTAGTACTCGCGTTGGCTTTTTTCCATCTGGCGCTTGACGCGACCACGGATGCGCTTCTCGACCTGCAGGATGTCAATCTCGGCCTCGAGTTGAGCCAGCAGGTGCTCGAGCCGCTCGTTGATGCCGAACATCTCGAGGACCTTCTGCTTCTGCTCGAGCTTGAGCGGCAGGTGCGCCGCAATCGTGTCTGCGAGTCGGCCCGCTTCGTCGATTCCGGCAATGGAGGTCAGGATCTCGGCAGGGATCTTCTTGTTCAGCTTCACGTACTGATCGAACTGCGTCACGATCGCACGCCGCAACGCCTCCGATTCCGCGGTGGACTGCTGGTCGGGAACAATTGGCAAGACGTCGGCGGTGAAGTGCGCCGGCCCGTCGACGATGCGCTCCAGGCGCGCGCGCTGCGCGCCTTCGACCAGCACCTTGACGGTGCCATCGGGCAGTTTGAGCATCTGCAGGATATTCGCCACGCAGCCGATGTCGTAGATGTCTTCAGCTGCAGGTTCGTCCTTGGCGGCGTTTTTCTGCGCCACCAGCATGATGCTTTTGCCGGCTTCCATCGCACTTTCGAGCGCCTTGATCGATTTCGGGCGGCCGACAAACAGGGGAATGACCATGTGCGGGAACACGACCACGTCGCGCAACGGCAGCAACGGCAAAGTCGTGGTTTCCGGCGGCAGGATCTGGGTTGTCATTCGAGTCGTTCCCTTCATGTGACTTTCAAAGCCATATGCGCCCGCGCACCGTGAATGCAAGGGCCGGAGGATCCGGGTGAAATCAATCTAGCACGAGCAACGCCCGCTCCGGCAGACGAAGTCAGTGAGCAAAACCAGGAAAAGCGGGGCTGATTGCCGCCACGCATCAGCGTGGAGCGCTGGCGACTTTGGGCTGATCGGAGTAAATGAGCAGCGGCTTGCCGCCGCCGATCGTGTTGTCGTCGACCACCACCTTGATCACGTTCTTGGTGCTGGGCAAGTCGTACATCACGTCCAGCAAAATGCTCTCGACGATCGAGCGCAGTCCACGCGCGCCGGTCTTGCGCTTTAACGCCTTGCGGGCGATCGCCTTCAAGCCGTCATTGCGCACCTCGAGTTCCACGCTCTCCATCTGGAACAACCGATGAAACTGTTTGATTAGCGCATTCTTCGGCTGGACCAAAATTTCGACCAGCGCTTCCTCGCTCAGCTCGTCGAGCGTCGCGATCACCGGCAGCCTGCCGACCAGTTCAGGTATCAGCCCGAACTTGATCAGATCTTCTGGCTCCACGTCCCGCAGCAGTTCGCCGACGGCGCGATCGCTTTGGCTGGTGACGCTCGCCGAAAAACCGATGCCGCTTTTCTCCGACCGATTACGAATGATTTTTTCCAGGCCGTCGAATGCGCCGCCGCAGATGAACAGGATATTGGTCGTGTCAATCTGCACGAAGTCCTGATTCGGGTGCTTGCGACCACCCTGCGGGGGTACCGAAGCAATGGTGCCTTCGACCAGCTTCAGCAGAGCCTGCTGCACGCCCTCGCCCGACACATCGCGAGTAATCGACGGGTTGTCGCTCTTGCGGGAGATCTTGTCGATTTCGTCGATGTAGACGATCCCGCGCTGCGCCTTATCGACTTCATAGTTGCAGTTTTGCAGCAGCTTCTGGATGATGTTTTCGACGTCTTCGCCAACGTACCCCGCTTCGGTCAGGGTGGTTGCGTCGGCGATCACGAAAGGCACGTTCAGAAGCCGTGCGAGCGTTTGCGCCAGCAGCGTCTTTCCCGATCCGGTGGGCCCTATCAGAAGGATGTTGCTCTTGGCGAGCTCGATATCGTCCTTCGAGCCCATGTGCTTCAGTCGCTTGTAGTGGTTGTATACGGCAACCGACAAAATCCGCTTCGCCTTGTCCTGCCCGATCACATACTGGTCGAGGATAGTGCCGATCTCGCGCGGTGTCGGGAGATCCGACTTGATCGCACCCGACCCTGCATCCGCCGTCGTTTCATCGCGGATGATGTCGTTGCACAAATCGATGCATTCGTCGCAGATAAAAACCGACGGCCCAGCGATCAGCTTTTTGACCTCATGCTGACTCTTGCCGCAGAACGAGCAGTACAGAAGTTTTTCGCTCGAGCCCTTTTTGTCGGTCATATCCCGGTCGCGGCAGCTTGCTAAGGCTGCTCGCTGCGGCTGACAAATATTTTGTCGATCAATCCATAGCTTACGGCATCCTCGGCGGACATGAAGTTGTCACGGTCGGTGTCTTTCGCGATCTTCTCGACCGACTGCCCTGTGCGCTCGGCAAGGATTTTGTTGAGCCGCTCTCGCAAGTACAGAATCTCCCTGGCGTGAATCTCGATGTCGGCCGCCTGCCCTTGAACGCCGCCCATCGGCTGATGAATCATGATCCGCGAGTTGGGCAACGAATAGCGCTTTCCCTTGGCACCGGCCGCCAGCAGAAACGCGGCCATGCTGGCTGCAACGCCGATACAGATCGACGAAACTTCCGGTTTGACGAATTGCATCGTGTCGTAAATCGCAAATCCCGCGCTCACCGAGCCACCTGGAGAATTGATGTAGAGCGAAATGTCCTTGTCGGGATTTTCTGATTCAAGAAACAAGAGCTGCGCCACCACCAGATTGGCAGTCTGCTCCGTCACCGCGCCCACGATGAACACCACGCGGTCGCGCAAAAGCCGCGAATAAATATCGTAGGCGCGCTCGCCCCGGCCGCTTTGCTCGATCACGATCGGCACCATGCCCAGGCCTTGCGGCTCCATGGCGGAAATCAGCTGCGTCTTCGTCATCGCCGAATAGCTCATCTGTCTTTGTGCCCCATTAGCTCGTCGAACGCGACCGCGGTGTCGACCACCTTTGTACGTCCCAATACCCAGTTTGTCACGTTGTCCTCAAGCGCAACGCTTTCAAGATCCGACAACCGTTTCCGATCGGTTAAATACCAGTTGATCACATCCTGCGGCTTCTCGTAGCTTTGCGCAATCTCCTCAACCAGCTTGCGGATCTGATCGGGTCGAGGCTGCAGATTATTGGCGCGCACAGCTTCGCTCAGCAGCAGCCCGAGGCGCACCCTGCGCTCGGCTTGCGGACCGAACAGCTCGAGCGGCAGCGGCGCATCCTTTGGCGCCATGCCGCGACTGATCAGATCGTTGCGCGCCGATTCGGCCAGTCGCTGCTTTTCGGCTTCGACCAACGACCTCGGCACTTCGAAGCTGCTGACCGCGAGCAACGCACCCATCGCCTGGTCCTTGGTCCGCGCCTTCAGGCGCAGCGCGACTTCGCGCTGAAGATTGTTGCTGATTTCGCTGCGCATCTTCGACACATCGCCATCGACCACTCCAAGCGAGCGCGCAAACTCGGCGTCGAGCGGCGGAAGCAGCGGCTGCTCGACCTGCTTGACACTGACATTGAAGTCGACGCGCTTGCCGGCCATCGCCTGGGCGTTGTAATCGGCGGGAAAGGTCAATGCAAAGGTCTTACTTTGTTCGGACGCCATCCCACGCACCGCGGCCTCGAACTCCGGCAGCATCCGACCTTCACCCAGCGTGAATCTGAAATCGGTCGCCTGTCCGCCCTCGAATGCCTCGCCAGCGTGATCGCCTTCTGCGAGCGTGCCGTTGAAGTCGATCGTGACGACATCACCGTCTTGCGCAGCGCGCTGCACTGGCTCGAACGTCGCGCGTTGCTTGCGCATGATTTCAAGCGTGCGGTCAATCTCGGCGTCGCCCACCGACGCGGTTGCGCGCTGCACCTCCGCGCCCGACAGATCGCCAATGCTGACTTCCGGATAAATCTCGAACGTCGCCGAGAACGTGAGGTCCGAGGGCGTTTCGCTGACGTCCTTTGGCTCGCTGTCGACGGTGCGCGCTTCCAGCCGCGGCTGCCCCGCCACTCGCAGGTTGCCGGCGGTCACCGCCGAGTTGAACGCTTCGCCAACCTTGTCGCTCAGCACCTCGGCCTGCACTTGCGCGCCGTAGTTTTGCGCGACCATTTTCATCGGCACCTTGCCCGGTCGAAAACCCGGCATCTTCATGTTGCGCGCGAGCTTCGCCAGCCGGGTCTTGACCTCCTGCTCGATCACCGCTGCGGGTACCGTCAGATCGACACGGCGTTCAAGCGGACCTAAGGACTGAATCGTTTGTTGCATCGTCAACCGTCTATGAATTTGAAAATGGTGCGAAGGGGGGGACTCGAACCCCCACGCCGGTGAGGGCGTCAGGACCTAAACCTGGTGCGTCTACCAATTTCGCCACCTTCGCGGCATGCGAACAGTACCGCGCGCCACTGACGCCGGCCGAACCTGACGCCGGCTGCGGTTGAAGTACGGCAGTGCAGACCCCCCTCCGCGAACGGCGCCGATTCTAGCGGACGTTCGCGCTCGCCCGGCGGCGTCAACGGCTGTGCTAGCTTCGTTCTATGAGTGTCGGCCACTACGAAAATTTTCCAGTTGCATCGTGGCTGATGCCATCTGCGTTGCGTCCGGCGGTGCGTGCCATTTATCGGTTCGCACGGGCTGCAGACGACATCGCCGACGAGGGCAATGCGACTACCGCCGAGCGTCTGGCGGCTCTTGATGCAATGCGCGATCAGCTGTTGGCGATCGAGCATGGCGCCGCGTCTGAATGGCCGGATCTGGCCGGCGCGATTGCGCGCCATCAACTCTCCATCGGCCTGCTTCGCGATCTGTTATCGGCGTTTACCCAGGACGTCACCACGTTGCGGCATGAATCGTTCGAAACGTTGCTGTCGTACTGCCAACGGTCGGCGAATCCAGTCGGCCGCCTGTTGCTGCAGTTATTCGGTCGCCACGAGCCACTGTTGCAGGTCCAATCCGACGCCGTCTGCGCAGGACTGCAGCTGACAAATTTCTGGCAGGACGTTGCAATCGATTGGCGAAAAGGCCGCGTTTACATTCCGCAACACGATCTGCGGACATTCGATGTCAGCGAAGCTCAGATTGCACGCGGCGAGGTCGACACAAATTGGCGGCGTCTGATGGCGTTCGAGGTGGCTCGCACGCGCACTCTGCTGCACGAAGGTGCACCGCTCGCCAGCGCACTCGGCGGGCGCGTCGGAATGGAGCTGCGCCTAGTCGTGCAAGGCGGCTTGCGCATCCTAGAGCGCATCGATGCGGTTGGAGGCGACGTTTTTTCACGCCGTCCCAGGTTAACTGCGGGCGATTGGACGTTGATGAGCTGGCGAGCGTTGCAGCCCGCATGACGCCCGACGAATATTGCGCAAAACGCGCCGCGTCAAGCGGCTCCAGCTTTTACTACTCGTTCTTGTTCTTGCCGCCCGAGCGGCGACGCGCGATTACAGCCGTGTATGCCTACTGCCGCGAGGTCGACGATGTTGTCGATGAAGTCAGCGACGTGTCTGCTGCAGCGACGACGCTCGCCTGGTGGCGTAATGAGCTGGGAGAGCTGTTTCGCGGAACCCCGACCCATCCGGTCACGCGCGCGCTGCAGCCGTTCATCAATGCAGAGTTCGGAATTTCGAGCAACCGGTTGAACGCAATTCTGGACGGCATGGAACTCGATCTGCGCCAAAATCGCCTGCTGGATTTCGCAGCGCTGCAGCGTTACGCACACCTCGTCGCTGGCGTGGTCGGCGAGATTTCAGCGACGATATTCGGCCATCGCGACCCACAGACAATGCAGTATGCCGCCCGCCTCGGTCTGGCGCTGCAGCTGATCAACATCATTCGCGACGTCGGAGATGACGCGCGTCGCGGTCGCATCTATATTCCGGTCGACGAAATGCAGCGCTTTGGCGTCAAGGCATCCGACGTGCTGGCGGGCCGTTACGTGGAAGGATTTGGCGCGCTGATGCAATTTCAGACCGATCGGGCGCGCGCCACGTATCGGGAGGCGCTGTCTTTGCTGCCGGACATCGATCGCAAGGCGCAGAGGCCGGGCTTGATCATGGGTGCGATTTATTCGACGCTGCTCGATGAAATCGCAACCGAAAATTTTCAGGTGCTGCATCAGCGCCTCGCGCTTACACCGCTAAGGAAGCTGTGGGTGGCGTGGCGCACATGGGTCTTCGGTTGAGCACACCACGCACGGTGGCAGTGATCGGTGGCGGTTGGGCCGGTTGCGCCGCCGCAGCTGAGCTCGCGGCACAGGGCGCTTCGGTCATTCTGCTCGAAGCGAGCGAGGAGCTCGGCGGCCGCGCGCGCCGCGTGCCGTTGATGCTGGCAGGACACCCGCACGTACTCGACAACGGACAGCATCTGCTGCTCGGCGCATACACCGAAACCGCAGCCTTGTTCAGGCTGATCGACGCCGCGGTCGACGTCGTCATCGAGCGGCGACCGTTCGGATTGCATTACCCCGATGGGTTTAGCTTGCGAGCTGCACGGCTGCCGGCTCCGTGGCATCTGGCAATCGCTCTGCTGTTCGCGCGCGGCCTCAGCGTTGCCGACCGCTGCGCAATGATCGCTTTCCTGCGCACTCTGGATCGCACTAGATGGAATGTTGGAGACGACCGCAGCGTCACTGAATGGCTACTCAATCACGCGCAGCCGGCCACCGTCGTTCGACGCATCTGGCGCCCGCTGGCGCTTGCCTCGCTGAACACCCCACTCGATCGCGCATCGGCGCAGATTTTTGCCAACGTGCTGCGCGATTCGCTTGGGGCCGGCAGCGGTGCGAGCGAAATGTGGTTGCCGCGCGCCGATCTGTCCGCTTTGCTTCCGGACGCGGTCGAACGCTACCTCTCAACACGCGGCGGCGAAGTTCTCCGTGAAGCCAGAGTCGAGCGCATCATTCGCCGCGATCGGTTTCATCTTCAACTGCGCAACGAATCCGCAGCGGCGATCCAGGCCGATGCGGTGTGCTATGCCGCGCCGGCCGGCTACCTGCAGCGCATCGTCGGCCCGTGCGACGCGCTCGCCTCAGTATTCGAAACGGTTTCGCGCTTCGAGTACGAGCCGATTTATACGGTCTATCTGAAATACACGGCCGATGTTCGTATCGCGCGCGGCTTTACAAGCCTGCTCGACGATCCGGCCAAGCGGCGCTATGCGCAATGGGTGTTCGACCGCGGTGCGCTCGATCAAAACAACCGGGGCGTGCTAGCAGCGATCATCAGCGGCAGCGGTGCGCACGAAGCCGAATCGATCGAAGAAGTTTGTCAGGCAGTCGCAGCACAGCTGACCGCCGAGCTTGATCTACCCACCGTGCTCGATTGCCGCGCGATCGCCGAGCGGCGCGCGACGCTGGCTGCGTTGCCCGACCTGAAGCGGCCCGCCAACCGCACGCCGTGGCCCGGCTTTGTGTTAGCGGGTGACTGGACCGAGTCGGGCTATCCGTCGACGCTGGAAACAGCGGTGAGCAGTGGGCGTGCCGCGGCGCGCGCCATCCTGGGCGCGTAGGGAGCAATGCGCGGTCACCCTCGCACGCGAGTCAGAGCGTGCTCGATCCGATCGACCGCAATCACCTCGAGTCCTTCGATCGGCTGCCTCGGCGCGTTGGCCTTTGGAATCAATGCAATCGAAAAGCCAAGCTTGGCTGCCTCGCGCAAGCGCTCCTGGCCGCGGGGCGCGGGCCGAACTTCGCCCGCCAAACCAATCTCTCCGAATGCCACCATGCCGCGCGGCAGCGGCTGGTCCCGCATCGACGAAACGACCGCGAGCAGCACCGCCAGGTCGGCTGCCGGTTCGCCGATACGCACACCGCCGACCGCGTTGACGAACACATCCTGATCGAACGTCGCAATCGCCGCGTGCCGATGCAGCACTGCGAGCAGCATCGCAAGCCGCTGTTGTTCGAGGCCGACGGACAGCCGGCGCGGATTCGGCACATGCGCTGCATCGACAAGCGCCTGAATTTCGACCAGCAACGGCCGCGTGCCTTCCTGCGTCGCCATCACGCATGATCCCGCGACCTGAACGTCGTGCTTCGACAGGAACAGCGCCGAAGGATTGGCGACTCCCTTCAGTCCGCGATCGGTCATCGCAAAGACGCCGAGCTCGTTGACTGCGCCGAAGCGATTCTTGACGGCGCGAACCAGTCGAAACGACGAATGCGCGTCGCCCTCGAAGTACAGCACCGTATCGACCATGTGCTCGAGCACGCGCGGCCCTGCGAGCGTGCCCTCCTTGGTCACATGGCCGATCAGAATCAAAGTGAGTTCCGATTGCTTTGCAAGGCGGGTCAACTGCGCAGCGCATTCGCGCACTTGCGCCACCGAACCCGGAGCAGACTGCAGTTGCTCCGAATACAGCGTCTGGATCGAATCGATCACCAGCACCGCCGGCTTTTCGGTAGCAACGGCCGCGACGATGCGCTCCAGCGAAATCTCGGAAAGCAAGCGCACCTGGACCGCGTCGACGCCGAGCCGCCGGGCACGAAGCGCCACCTGCGCCGCCGACTCTTCGCCGCTGATATAGAGGACTGCGGCACGCGCCGACAGTGCCGCCAGCGATTGCAACAGCAGCGTGGACTTGCCGATGCCGGGGTCGCCGCCGATCAGCACCACGCCGCCTTCGACGAACCCGCCACCCAGCACGCGATCGAACTCGTCGATGCCCGACGAAATGCGCGGTACTTCACGTGCCTGCACATCGCCCAGCGATTGTACGGTCGTCGTCGCGACCAGCGCCGCGTAGCGATGGTCTCCCGCTGCCTCGATCCGCGCTTCGGACAACGTGTTCCACGCCTGACAATGCGGGCACTGCCCCTGCCACTTCAAGCTCGCGCCGCCGCATTCCGAACAAACGAACTGTGTCTTGGCCTTGGCCATCGATTAGTCGATCTCGACCACGGGTACACGCGGCGCCAGCGCACACATCAGCTCGTAGCCAACGGTGCCGCAACGATTCGCGATTTCGTCGATCGCAATGTTCGTTCCCCAAAGCTCGACTTCGGCTCCGACGCCAGCTGTTGGCGTGGCACTCAGATCGACCGTGATCATGTCCATCGACACGCGTCCCGCCATCGGTACGCGCTTGCCGTCGACCCAGACCGGTGTGCCGTCCGGGGCATTGCGCGGATATCCATCAGCGTAACCGCATGCGACGACTCCGATGCGCATCGCCCGCGTCGCTTTAAACCGCGAACCGTAACCGACCGCCTCACCCACAGCCAGGGTTTGCACGCCGATCAATCGCGATTTCAGAGACATCGCCGCCGTGACGCCAAGTTCGGCCGCGCTGTGAGACTCGTCGGTCGCTGCACCGTAAAGCGCAATTCCTGGACGCACCGAATCTCCACCAACGTCGCGCCGCAGGAACAATGCAGCGGAATTGGCAAGGCTGCGTGGTTCGGGCCAGCCAGCGCCGACTCGCTCCAGGTGAGCCAACTGTTCGGCGACTTCGGCCGTCCCCACCACAGGCTCTGCGCGATCAGCGTTCGCAAAGTGGATCATCAAGGTCAGCTGCTTCACGTTCGCACACGCCTTGAGGCGACGGTAGGCCAATGGCGCGCCTGCAGCTGAGAAGCCAAGGCGGTTCATCCCCGTGTTCAGCTTCAGGAACACATCGACCGGCCTCGGCAGCCGCGCATGTTCAAGCATCTCGACGTGTTCGACGTTGTGCACGACCGGTGTCAGATTCAGGCGCGAGACAATATCCAGATCGGCCGATTCGAAGCAGCCTTCGAGTAACAAAATGGGCCGCGTCCACCCCGCTTCGCGAGCGCGATGAGCTTCGGCAAGGTCAAGCAGCGCCACCCCGTCTGCGTCGGCAAATGCGCGCACTGCCCGCTGCAGTCCGTGACCATATGCATCTGCCTTGATCACTGCCCAGACAAACCGGCCGCGCGCATGGCGGCGGGCGATTGTCAGGTTATGGCGCAGCGCCTGCAGGTCGACAACGGCTGAAATCGGGCGTGGCATGGAATTTAATGGGTGAATTGACGCTCAATAGCATAGTGCTGCGCGCCATCGCGGCGACGTAAGTGCGTGATATAACGCGCCGAAACAAAAGCACGAACGCCTTTGTCGCTGACGGCGCTGATTCGGAGAAGAATCTTTTTGGGAGACGTGACGCTTGGCTGGTAGCAGTCCACTGCTCGCACGATGAAACGCGGCTTCTACATCATCATGGCCGCGCAGTTTTTTTCGTCGCTTGCCGACAATGCGCTCCTCATCGCTGCCATTGCACTACTGCGCGACGTCGAGGCGCCGGAGTGGATGACTCCGATGCTGAAACTGTTCTTCGTGTTTTCCTACGTCGCGCTGGCCGCGTTCGTGGGCGCCTTTGCGGATTCGTTTCCGAAGGCGCGTGTGATGTTCATCACCAACATGATCAAGATCGGCGGCTGCTTCCTGATGTTCCTCGGAGCACATCCGCTGCTGGCCTACGCCGTGATCGGCTTCGGCGCCGCCGCGTATTCGCCGGCCAAGTACGGCATCCTGACCGAGCTGCTGCCGCCTGACAAGCTGGTGGCAGCCAACGGATGGATCGAAGGCCTCACCGTCACTTCGATCATTTTCGGATTTCTGATCGGTGGAATCCTGATCGATAACCACGTGTCGAAATGGCTTCTCGAATTCGACATGCCAGGCATCGACACCGGCATCAATCTGCCCGCCGAAGCAGCAATTGCCGTCATTGCGCTGATCTACGTGCTTGCGGCGGCGATCAACCTGATGATTGCCGACACCGGCGCGCGGTATGCGAAGCAGCATTCGCATCCGTGGAAGTTGCTGGTCGGCTTCGTCCACGGTTGCAACGTGCTGTGGCGCGACAAGCTGGGCCAGATCTCGCTCGCAGTGACGACCCTTTTCTGGGGCGCCGGTGCAACTTTGCAATTCATCATCTTGAAATGGGCCGAAGATGTGCTGGGCATGGAGCTCGCTCGCGCGGCGATTCTGCAGGCCGTCGTGGCGGTGGGAATCACAATCGGCGCGATCTACGCGGCGGCAACCGTGTCGTTGAAGCAGGCAATGAGAGTGTTGCCGGTCGGGATTGCGATGGGGTTGATCGTTGCCTGCACGTCGTTCTACACGCCGGAGATCGCTCCCGCGGGCGCACTCCACCTAGGAAAGCTTAACGCGAGCTACTTTCTGCTGATCGCGTGTGCTCTTTTGGTCTTGATTGGCATGATGGCCGGCTATTTCGTGGTGCCAATGAACGCCATCCTTCAGCACCGGGGGTATGTGCTGTTGTCGGCCGGGCATTCGATCGCGGTTCAGAATTTCAACGAGAATCTAAGCATCCTGGTGATGCTCGGCTTCTATGCCGTGCTGGTCTGGTTCGATCTGGAACTGCAGACCGTAATGCTGATGTTTGGCCTGTTTGTCGCGACCTCAATGCTGCTGGTGTTGCTGCGTCACAGATTCAACCAGCGCCAGTTTGATTCGGTTTCGCTGATCGGCGAGACGATTCACTAACGCGTGGCACCCGCGCTGTGCGTTGCGCGCGCTAAGCTGAGATCGGCCCAGCTCTTTGCCTTGTCGGCCAGATTTCGCAGCAGGTATGCAGGATGGTAGGTCACGATGACGGGAATCTCGCGCCCCGCGCTGATGATCCGATGCACCCTGCCGCGCAGATTTGCAATGCTGGCGTCGGTACCAAGCAGCGATTGCGCCGCGAAGCGGCCCATCACGACGACGACGGCTGGGTTGACCAACTCCACCTGGCGCCGCAAGAACGGCTCGCAGCGGGCGACCTCTTCAGGCTGCGGATTGCGATTGCCGGGCGGGCGACACTTCAGCACATTCGCGATGTAGACCGACTGCGGAGTCTGCCCTTCGCGCGTCATGCCCAAACTCCGCAGCATGTTGTCGAGCAGCCGGCCCGCTTGGCCCACGAACGGTTCGCCGCGCTGGTCTTCCTCCGATCCCGGCGCTTCGCCAATCAGCATCCACGTTGCGTTGACATTGCCGACTCCGAACACGGTCTGCTTTCGAGTCTCGCATAAGGAACACGCGCGGCAGCGTGCAACCTCTTCGCGCAGCTCGTTCCACGGTAGACCAGCAATCGTTGCGGCCCGATCGGGCACGACGCGGTCTACCCGTAAAGCGGGTTCGGTTTCGGCCTGCATCCGCTGCGCGCGCAATTCAACGGAGACTTGGCTACGCAGCTGATAGATTGGACCCAGTCCCATCGCTTGCCACAGTCGTGCGCGTCGTGCGTCGAGTGTCATAGGGTGACACGCATCACGAGCGCATCTTCGCGGCCGCCGCGGGTCGGGTAGTAGCCTCGCCGTACACCGATGCGCTCGAACCCGTACCGTTGATACATGCGCACCGCAGACTCGTTGCTCGGTCGGACCTCAAGCAGCATCGTGCGAGCTCCGTAGCCGCGCGCAACTTCGGCCATCCATTCGAGGGTTCGCCAGCCCAGCCCGACGCGCTGTCGATGGCGAGCCACACTGAGGTTCAATAAGTGGGCCTCATCGAGCATCAGGGTCATGACTGCATAGGCGATCAGCGCCGCATTTGCATCGCGCAGGGCCCACATGCTGTAACCCGCCCTGACCGAATCCATAAAATTGCCGCGCGTCCATGGAAACGGGTAAATCTCGTCTTCTATCGCAACCACTTCGCCGAGGTCGGAGTCGCTCATCGGTGCGTAACGATCGGCGAACGGCCTTAGCTGCGCACTCATGATGGCCGCGACGCCACGCTGGTGATATCTGCTTGAGCTGCCATCGAACTCCGCCGCCGCTCCTCGATCGTCAGCGCGATATGGTCACGAACGTAAACAGGCACCGCATTGGCGGGCGCAACCGACAAGCCGCGTGCTGCATCCATGCGTGCAAGCTTCGCAATGGCGCCGGCGGAAGACGATACGTCAGGCAGCTCGACCCATCGCTTGTCACCCGGCCATGCATCGGCGAAGGTTGTGATCGCGTTACCGGCGACGATGTTGACACCGGCTTCGAAAGCCAACGCAGTCAGCGACTTCGGGCGCTCGAGCGCTGGCGATCTGATCTCGCTGATCGATTCGTCGCGCCGATAAATGGCGCAGTACGCCTCGCTCATCCGTGCATCGACTGCTGCCAACAGCAAATCGCCAGCGTTGACCGACTCGAACGCGTTGGCGGCAAGCGCACGCAAATTGCCGATGCCGACCACTCGCTTTTGTTTGCCGTAGGCCAGTCCCTGACAAACGCCACACGCGATACGCAAGCCCGTAAACGAGCCCGGTCCGGCTCCAAATGCGAACAGATCGACGTCGCCGAGTTTCAGCGCAGCAGCGGCCAAGGCCGCCTCGACCATCGGCAGTACGCATTCCGAGTGCCTGGAGCCGACGCGCTCGGCGAGCTCGATCAGTCGATCGCCATGCAGAACCGCCACCGAACAGATGTCGGTAGCAGTGTCGATTGCAAGAACGTATGTTGGGCTGCCCGGCATCTGAGCCGACATATTAGCGAAGCAGCCATGTTCCGCGGCGAACACACCGCGCGGACGCATGCGACTTGACGCAAGCGACTTGTTAGCCGATGAACTGCAGCGGCTCGAAGCGACGCTGCAACACACGCTCAGACGGCAACTGCCACCAGTTTTCGAGCACCGATGCGTACACGCGGCGAAAATCTGTCGTGTATTTGAGGTTGCCTGCGTCGTCCAGCGATCGTAACGAGGGTGCTTCGCCATGCAACCCTGCTCGCACGTGCGGCCCGAACGCGAATAACGAGCCCGCGGTCCCGTGATCGGTACCGCCGCTCTGATTTTCCCGCGGCCGCCTGCCGAACTCCGAGTACGTCAGGATCAGCGTGCGATCCCACACGCCGTATTCCACCAGCGCCGCGCGTAGCGCAACGACAGCGTCGGCCACCGCCTTCAGAAGATTCGCGTGGGTGCCCGACTGGTTCTGATGCGTGTCGAAGCCGGACAGAGTCAGGCGCAACACGGGGACCTTGCCGGTCGCCGCGATGCCTGCAGCATGCTGAATTGCGACACCGAGCACACCCCGTGGAAATTCCGTTTTGAATGTTGCATCCGGGCGAACGTCGGCGCCCGCACGCACGATATCGCCCTCTACACGCAACACGTGCGCCAGCGCACCCCGCGACGGAACGCCCTCCGCAGAAGCAAGACGCGCTTCGCGCGCGAAACGCGCCGGATCGTTCAGAGCCACCGCGCGCGCTCCACCCGCGAGCGGACCGAGGTCAGGAGCGCCAATCACCACGCCATCGGCGCTCAGCACGGAGAAAGCCGCCTGCTTATCGACCGCGCGCGTCAGCCAGCCAGTCTGCAGGAACTGGTGGCTGTCGGACGCCGTGTCCCAGATTTCAATCGACCGGAAGTGCGACAGGTTGGGCTGCGGATAGCCGACGCCCTGCAAAATCGCCATCTGACCATCGCGCCATATCGGCTCGAGCGGAGCGAGCGACGGATGCATCGCCGGCGCACCGGCAAAGCGTGCAACCGCATCGGGTTTCAGCGCAAGGCGCGGGCGCAAATCAAAGTAGGCACCGTCATCGATCGGGACCACGGTGTTCAGTCCGTCGTTGCCGCCGCGCAATTCGATCAGAATCAGCAGCCGCGGCGTGCTCGTGGCAGCCCACGCCGGCAGCGCCGCACACGACAGCAGCGCCGACGACGCAGTGAGGAACGCGCGCCGATCGATTCGATGTTTCATCGCGCGCGCCTTATTTGAGTTGATACGCAGGGTCAAGCACGATCGCGCGCAATGCGTCCAAACCGAGCGTCCCGTCTCGAGGCGCTGCGCTGGGCGGCACCACCAGCAAGGCTTGTTCGAGCTTCGCCCGCGCAGCAGGTGCGACCATTCTTTCAGGCGCCATCCCGCCACGCAGCAGCCATGCTTCCGGATCGATGCGCACCGACACCGACTGCTCGAGTTGCTGCAACCGCCGACGCGGCGTCTCTTCCGTCTTCAACGAAGCAGGCATCGAATCGCTCATTGCAACGTCGCCGATTGCCTTGCCACTCAACGAGCGTTCGATAAACTGTTTGCGTGCCAGCAACGTCTGGGTGTTGATCCAGGCGTCACCCCCGGGCCAGCCGCGCACGTTTGGCGGTGAGAACAGGTTCTGTCCCATTCCGGCAAGCGCCACCGCCGCGGCGACGGGTTGCGTCAGCTCGCCGCCCGATTGGCGCACGAGTCCCACGACCAGCTCGGCCGGCGACTTCACCAAGGCATTGTCTTCATCGCGCGCAATCAGCTCCGGCTGCAACAATAATTCACGCACCGGCACCGCAATGGTCCAGCCGCTGGCTCTAAATTGTGTGGCGATCTTCTTGACCCGAATTTCATCGGGCAAGGGTGACACGAACTCACGCCATAACTTGCGAACGACGAATTCCGCCGAGGACGGTTGCGCCAGAAGTAGATCGAGCACCGTATCACCGTCGAAACTGCCCGTCTTGCCGAAGATCGTCTTGTCTCCGCCGTCATGAAACACCGGCCTGAACGTGTAATCCCCGGAATCAGGATCGATGCTCCAGCCAGTGAATGCGCGCGCCGCCTGCTTGATGTCGTCTTCGGTGTACTGCCCTTCGCCCAGTGTGAAGAGTTCCATCACTTCGCGGGCGAAGTTTTCGTTTGGCGCGCCACGGCGATTGGTCGCTGAATCGAGATAGATCAACATGGCAGGGTCTTTGGCGACCGCGTGCAGCAGTTCGTCGAAACGACCCAGCGCGTGTTTGCGCAGCAGTACGTTTTGGCGATACATCAGCTGCGTGTAACGCACCTTCGGCTGCGCGGAGACGAAGTGGTTGTGCCAGAAAAGCGTCATGCGCTCGGTCAACGGCGAGGGCGTTGCAACCATCTCGCGCAGCCACCACCCGCGCAGATCCAGCCCCATCCTCACCTGTTTCTGAATCTCGAGCTTGCGGGCTTCGTCGCTCATCGAGCGTAACTCTCGCGGCGCAACGAAGCGCTCGTCGAGCCAGGCCGGAGGCGCGGTCACCGCCGTCGTGCGCGCGGCGCCGAGCAGGCGCTCGACCGCAGCGGACTGGGTGAGCGGAGCGTACGTCGAAACGTCGGCGTCGCTGGGGGCGAAGCCGGCGCGGGTCAATAGCAGCCGGGCTCCTTGGGTTCCGAGAGGCGACTCGGGCGCAGCCGTCGCCGTGCCAAAAGCCGCCATGGATGCAACGAACAGCAATGCGAGCCAGCGGATCATTTGTTCGGCCCCCGGTTACCCGGGTTGCCGCGTCGATACATCTCACGCGCCTGTTCGATCTGTTCGCGCAAGCGCTGCCGCTCCTCGGGTGTGAGCCGGCGCGATTGCGCATTCTCGGGCCCGTTGGGCGCCCCGCGGTTTTGTTGACGCTCCAGCAGCCGCTGCCGCAGCGCCTGGCGCTCGTCGGGCGTTGTTTGGCTGCGAATCTGCTCACGCTGTTCGGGCGACAGACGTTGCTTCATCGGATCGCGCTGCTCGGGCACGCGCGCGTTGCGCCATTGCTCGCGCTGCTGCGGTGTCATGCGTTCCCAAAGGTCGCGGCGTTGCTCCGGTGTCAGCGGTCTACTGCGTTCGGCCCCGTCGACCGGAGACCCCAGCAACGTCAACGCAAACAGCATGGCTGCGACCAACGGGCGAAAAGCCCGCGAAAGAGGGGTGCGAGTCATCGAACGGTCCATGGTGCGCATGATATTTCCTCAGACGCGCCATGGGCACTTTTGAGCGCATCGGTAATTGGGCCCTAGGGTAAATTCTGTAACACTTTGTTCACTCTAGCCGGACGACGTCGCAAGTTTCATAGGATCGCGCCTCCGAGAATCGCAATGCACCGCCACAAACCTCCGAAAATTCTGGTCGTCGACGACGACGCGAGACTGCGCGACCTGGTGCGCCGCTATCTCGGTGAGAACGGCTACTCGGTGTTCGTCGCCGACAGCGCACCGGCGATGAATCGACTCTGGCAACGCGAGCGCTACGACCTTCTGATTCTGGACTTGATGATGCCGGGCGAGGATGGGCTGTCGATCATGCGCAGGCTGCGTGGCGGCAACGATACGACTCCGATCATCATGCTGACCGCCAAGGGCGCGGACGTCGATCGCATCGTCGGACTCGAAATGGGCGCCGACGATTATCTGCCGAAGCCATTCAATCCGCGCGAGTTGCTGGCACGCATTAACGCCGTCTTGCGCCGCCGCGCACCCGACGATGCGCCCGGTGCACCGGCCACCGATGGCAAGCCTGTCACCTTCGGCAACTTCGTGCTCGACCTGGTTACCCGGACGCTGACCCGCGACGGCGAGCCAGTCAGCCTGACGACCGGAGAGTTCGCCGTCCTGAAGACCTTTGCGCGGTATCCACGCATTCCGCTGTCGCGCGAAAAGCTGATGGAGATGGCCCGCGGCAGGGAGTACGAAGCGTTCGATCGGAGCCTGGACGTCCAGATCTCGCGTTTGCGCAAACTGGTCGAACCCGACCCCACCAAGCCGCGTTACATCCAGACCGTGTGGGGACTGGGTTACGTGTTCATCCCGGACGGGGAAACTTGATCCACTTTCGATCGCCGTCCCTGTTCTGGCGCACATTGCTGTTAGTGTTGCTGCTGATAGTGGCCAGCCTGGCCGCGTGGCTGCAGAGTTATCGGGTCCTCGAGCGCGGCCCGCGCGCGGAAACGATCGCGCAGCAGGTCGTCTCGGTGGTCAATGTGACCCGTGCTGCATTGCTCTATGCCGATCCGATCGTGCGCAGCGACCTGCTGGCGGAGCTTGCCGCTAACGAAGGCATCCGGATCTACCCGCTCGAGCCCGACGACAAGATCGTTCCGCTGCCCGACAGCGCGCTGATCCGGCTGATGGAACAGGCGGTTATCAGCAAGCTCGGCCCCAGTACTCGCCTGGCTTCCGAAGTAAACGCCATTGCCGGGCTCTGGATCAGCCTGTCGATGGCCGATGATGACTACTGGGTGTTTATCAGCCGCGATCCAGTTGCGCGAACGTACGGTACGCAGTGGATCGGCTGGGCAGCCGTTGCACTGCTGCTATCGGTAATCGGAGCGATTCTGATCACGCGAGTGATTAACCGTCCGCTCGCTCAGCTCTCCGCGGCCAGCGCGCGTCTGGGCAGCGGCTACGACCCGGCGCCGCTGCCCGAAACCGGGCCGATCGAAATTCGCACCGTCAATGAAAGCTTTAACCGGATGGTGACCGATCTCGGAAAGCTCGAAGCCGATCGCGCCGTGCTGTTGGCCGGGATCTCGCATGATTTGCGCACACCGCTGTCGCGCCTGCGGCTCGAACTCGAGATGGCGCCACTGCCCGAAGGCACCCGCGATGCGATGGTCGGCGATATCGAGCAGATGGATGCAATCGTGCGCCAGTTTCTCGATTACGCGCGCAAGGCGCCGCAGGCGACCGCAGCAGAAATCGATCTGAGCGCAGCAGTGACCGCCGCCGTGCTGCGCGCCCGCATCGAGGTCGACCCTGGGTCCACTGTCGAAACCACGATCGCGCCTGATATCCGGGTGCGAGGTTACGGTGTCGAAATCAACCGTGCGTTGGACAATTTGCTGACTAACGCGGTGCGGTATGGACGCAACCCCGAAAGCGGGGCTCTGCGGATCGCGGTCTCGCTGACTGCAACTGCGGAGTACGCGACGGTTACTGTGATCGATCAAGGGCCGGGCGTCGCCACCGACGAGATCGCTCGACTCCTGAGGCCGTTCGAGCGCGGAGAAGCGTCGCGCTCGGGAAGCGCCGGCGCAGGACTGGGTTGGCCCATCGTCGAGCGTGTGGCGCGCATGCACAGCGGCGAGCTGCGCCTGTCGGCAAACTCGCCGCACGGACTACGTGTCGACCTGGTGATTGCGCGCGATCTCCGCGCCTGATCCAAGCGGCTCAAGCTCGATCACTTCGCTTGGCAGTGGGCGCAACAGTGCGCGCGATCCGTTTTCGAGCCACGTCTGATAGTCACTGTCTGCCACGATGACCGGCATGCGATCGTGAATGTCGGCCAGGATATCGCTGGGTGTTGTGGTGATGATCGTGAACGCTTCGACCGGCGCGGCATTCGGATCTTTTGGGTCGTGCCACCAGTCCCACAGGCCGGCAAACGCAAACAGCTGCTCACCCTTGACTGTCACGCGCCACCGAGTCTTAATGCCCTTCTCGCCTGACCACTCGTGAAATGCGCTGGCGGGCACCAGGCAGCGCCGACTGCGGTACGCATCGCGGTAGGCAATCCCGACCGATTCCGCGCGCACGTTGATCCGGTCTTTGCGATCCTTTGCCGATGGCGGAGCAAAGCCCCATCGCATCAACACCGCTTCCCGTTGACCGTCGCCTGCGAACCTCACGACCAGCGCGTGTTCCGTCGGCCGCAAATCGGCGTGCGGTTCGAATGACGGAACATCGCGCACGCTAAACAGACGCTTCAGCCGCATACCGGTTTCGTTCAGGTCGTAGCGGCCGCACATCGAAAATCAGTCTTGCTCGCCGATCAGCAGCACCACAGCGAATGCCGCAATACCTTCGTCGCGGCCAGTGAATCCGAGCTTCTCGGTGGTCTTCCCCTTGACGCTGACTGCGCTTGCCGAAATGTCGCACGACGCCGCGATCGTCTGGCACATCGCCGCCACGTGCGGTGCGATTCTGGGTTGCGCTGCGATCACCGTGGCATCGATGTTTTCGATGCGCCACCCCGCTCCGCGCACTCGCTGGGCCGCCTGCTGCAGCAGCAAGCGGCTGTCGGCGCCCTTGTAGGCTGCGTCGGTGTGTGGGAACAACTGTCCGATGTCGCCCAGCGCTGCGGCGCCGAGGATCGCGTCGGCGATTGCGTGCAGCAAAACGTCGGCATCCGAGTGACCCAACAACCCGCGCCGGCTCGGGATCTCAACGCCGCCGATGATCAGCGCGCGACCCGGTACCAATGCATGAACATCAAATCCCTGCCCTACGCGAAATTTCATTGCGCCGACTCTCTTAGGGCCAGGATCGCACACGCGAGCGCGAAATCCTCGGCGGTTGTCACTTTGATATTGCTAGCGCGGCCGTGCACCAGCATCGGAAAGCTACCGTTGCGCTCGACCGCGCTCGCTTCATCCGTGACACCGTTCAGCGATTGCACGTCGAGCGCAGCGCGAAGCGACTCGAAACGAAACATCTGCGGGGTCTGTGCGCACCACAGGCCATCGCGCGCCACCGTAGCAACCACGTGTCCATCTTCGCCACGCTTCAGCGTATCGGCCACCGGCAGCGCCAGCAAACCGCCCCGATCATCGTCGCCCACCTGGTCGATCAGCCGCGCCAGGTCCGGCGGGTCAAGACAGGGGCGGGCCGCATCGTGAACCAGGACCCGATCATCTTGGTGAACACGGCCCGCGATCGCCGCCAGTGCATTGCGGACCGTATGCGCCCGCGAGTCGCCGCCGACCGGCAGAAACTCCGTGCGCTCGGCTTCCGCGCGAAGTGCACGCCAGTGATCGTCGGCGGGCGCCACGGCGATGAATACACGAACGACCCGCGCATCGGCCAGCATGGCGGTGATTGAATGCTCGAGCATCGTGCGCTGCCCCATGCGCAGGTATTGCTTGGGAGCGCCGGATCCCATGCGCGCGCCGACGCCTGCGGCCGCGATCAATGCGAAGTAGCGATAAGTTTTTTGCACAACGAGCGGCCTATCAAACGCTTCGTATAATAGCGATCGACTTCGGTGGCCTGCGAAATGCTCGGCTGCCGTTTTTTTGTGAACCAGGAAGTATCGACACTCGCGCCCGAGCCCCAGTCGGCGGGCACACTCTCGCGGACGCTGCCGCCCGCAGGAGCTCGCTTTGCCCTGGCTCGACCGCCTGGTTCGGGCGATGCGTGGTTGCTGGCTCAGCTTGCCGCGCTGGCGCGCAGTGCGCAGCGCCTGATCATGGTCGTATCGGCCGACGCACTCGACGCTCAGCGTCTGGTCGACGAAATACCCTACTTCGATCCATCGCTGGTGGTGCGGCCGCTGCCCGATTGGGAAACGCTGCCATACGACACACTGTCGCCGCACCAGGATCTCGTTTCCGAGCGTCTGGAAACGCTGTACCGATTGAGTCAGCCGCACTCCGAGATCGACCTGCTGGTCGTTTCTGCGACCAGCGCGTTGTACCGGCTGTCGCCTGCTGAATATGTCGCAGGCCATACGTTCTTCTTCAAGCAGGGTCAGACGATCCACGCCGAGCCGTTGCGCGCGCAGCTGGTGTTCGCTGGCTACCAGCACGTGTCGCAGGTCGTGGCGCCGGGCGAGTTCGCGATCCGCGGCGGATTGATCGACTTGTTCCCGATGGGTTCGTCGCTGCCGTATCGGCTCGACCTCTTCGGAGATCAGCTTGAAACGATCCGCGCGTTCGATCCCGATACTCAACGCGGCCTGTATCCCGTCTCGGAAGTGCGATTGCTGCCGGGTCGGGAATTTCCGATCGACGAGGTCGCGCGGCAGGGGTTTCGCCGACGCTGGCGCGAGCGCCTCGAAGGCGATCCCAGCCGCTCGAGCGTTTACAAGGATATCGGCACCGGCATCGCATCGGCCGGTATCGAGTACTACCTTCCTCTGTTCTTCGACCACACCGCAACGCTGTTCGATTATTTGCCCGCCACCAGCATCATTGCGCTGCACGGCTCGATCGAAGCGGCGATGGCCCGCTTCTGGAACGAAACCAGCGAGCGCTATCGATTTCTGTCGCGCGATGTCACGCGGCCGATTATGCCGCCAGCCGCCCTGTTTCTGAATGCAGAAGAATTCTTCACGCACGCCCGACAGTACGGCCGCGTCGCACTGAGTGAAGCAGCGCCTGAAGGCTTTGATCCGCTGCCATCGCTTGCGATTGAGCGGCGCGCCGACGACCCGATCAACCGCGTTCGCGCGTTCGTCGACCGGTTCACGTCCGAACAGCTGGGACGCGTGTTGATCGTTGCCGATTCGGCGGGGCGCAGAGAAACGATTTCCCAGATGTTCGCCGACTACCGGCTGCCGTTTGCGGACAACGCCGACTTCGGTGCTTTCATGGCGTCCGACGCTGCAGTCAGCGTCGGAATCGCACCGTTGCACGAGGGTTTCGTGCTGCACGACGCGCGCATTGCGATCGTGACCGAAACCGAGTTGTACGCGGCGAGCCCGCGCCGGCTGCGCGGCCGCCAGCGCGAACGCGCCTCGAACGTCGAGGCGATGATTCGCGATCTCGCCGAGCTCAGGGTCGGCGATCCCGTGGTTCATGTCGAGCATGGGATTGGCCGCTATCTTGGCCTGCAGAGCATGGACATGGGCAGCGGCCCGACCGAGTTCCTGCATCTTGAATACGCGAATGAGACAACGCTGTACGTGCCGGTCGCGCAGCTGCACCTAATTGGGCGTTACTCGGGCGCCGATCCTGACGCCGCACCCTTGCATCATCTCGGCAGCGGCGATTGGGACCGTGCGCGTCGCAAAGCAGCCAAGCAGGTGCGCGACACCGCCGCCGAGCTGCTGAACCTCTATGCACTCAGGGCGGCGCGCAAGGGGCATGCGTTCGAGTTCAAGCAGCACGACATCGAGGCATTCGCCGACGGTTTCCCGTTCGAAGAGACGACCGACCAGAAGACCGCGATCGAGGCGGTGCTCAAGGACATGAGCGCCGGCTTTCCGATGGACCGGCTGGTGTGCGGCGATGTCGGCTTCGGCAAAACAGAAGTTGCATTGCGCGCGGCGTTCGCCGCCGTGGCCGATGGCAAGCAAGTCGCGGTGTTGTGCCCGACGACATTGCTGGCAGAGCAGCACATGCAGACGTTCCGCGACCGGTTCAACGACTGGCCGGTACTGATCGCGGAGCTGTCGCGTTTCCGCTCGACCAAGGAGGTTGCGCAGGCAGTGGCCGGCATCAATGCGGGCACGATCGACATCGTGATCGGCACTCACAAACTGCTGACCGAGGCGATCAACTTCGAGCGCCTTGGGCTGGTGATCATCGACGAGGAGCACCGCTTCGGCGTGCGGCAGAAAGAGCGGCTCAAGGCACTGCGTGCCGACGTCGATGTGCTGACTCTGACTGCCACGCCGATCCCCCGCACGCTGGCGCTGTCGCTCGAGGGCATTCGCGAATTCTCGGTCATCGCGACTGCGCCGCAACGGCGGCTGGCGATCAAGACATTCGTGCGAAAGGAGAGCCCGTCGCTGATGCGTGAAGCGGTGTTGCGCGAGCTCAAGCGCGGCGGGCAGGTCTACTTCCTGCACAACGAGGTCGAAACGATCGACAATCGCCGCGCGCGCTTGGCCGAGCTGCTGCCGGAAGCAAGAATCGAGGTTGCGCACGGCCAAATGCCCGAGCGCGATCTCGAGCGCGTGATGCGTGACTTTTACCAGCAGCGATTCAACCTGTTGCTGTGCACGACAATCATTGAAACCGGCATCGACGTGCCGACCGCCAACACGATCATCATCCATCGCGCCGACAAATTTGGGCTGGCTCAGCTGCATCAGCTGCGCGGTCGCGTCGGCCGCTCGCACCACCAGGCTTACGCGTACCTGATGGTGCCCGATGCCGGCGGCCTGACGAAGAACGCGGAAAAACGCCTGGAAGCGATTCAGAATCTGGAAGAACTCGGCAGCGGCTTTTATCTCGCGATGCACGACCTCGAAATTCGCGGCGCGGGCGAGGTGCTCGGCGAAAATCAAAGCGGCAACATGCAGGAGGTCGGTTTCGATTTGTACACGCAAATGCTGAACGCTGCGGTCCGCGCTTTGCGCTCGGGGCGCGAGCCCGATCTGCTGGCGCCGCTGCGCGTTGTGACCGAGATCAATCTGCACGTGCCCGCGTTGCTGCCGAGCGACTACGTCAACGACGTTCACCAGCGTCTTTCGATGTACAAGAGACTCGCGTCGGCCGATTCCGAGGACGAGTTGATCGAGAGGCAGGAGGAGCTGGTCGATCGCTACGGCAAGCTGCCCGATGCCGCCAGGGCCCTGATCGACACGCATCGTTTGCGATTGACGGCGGAGAAGCTCGGAGTCAAAAAGATCGATGCTTCGGCCGACGCCATCATGATCCAGTTCGTGCCAAATCCGCCGTTTGACACTGCGAAGCTGATTGCGCTGATGCAGCGATCGAAGACGATGCGGCTGACCGGCCCCGAGCGGCTGCGGCTCGAAGAGAAAACTGCAAATCTGGACACGCGGCTGCAACGCCTGCGCGAAGTTTTCAAGGCGATCGGCTGACTGTGAAGGATCTCGTTGTTCAGGGACCGGCGCTTACGCCGGAAGCGCTCGACACCTTCAAGGTCGTCTGCATGCCCGAGCGGATTTCCTGGCAGGGTCGCTCGGCGCGCTGCGTCGGCGTTCACGACGATGGCGAAACGCGCAAGGCGGTGCAGGGCCTGTCGAATTACTGGAAGCTCGACAACGCCTTCGTCGACCCTGAGCTGCAGCTGTCGGACTTTTGTCTGCTGGCACTTGATATGGATTCGACACTGGTCAACATCGAGACGCTGGACGAGCTCGCAGCCTACGCTGGCAAGGGCGAGCAGGTGGCTACGATCACCGCAGCCGCAATGCGCGGCGAGCTTGACTACCGCGAAAGTCTGCGGCGGCGCGTGCGAATGCTGGCGGGGGTCGATGCCGATTTGCTGACTCGGGTGCATGACGAGAAGCTCGCATTGAACGAGGGCGCGCAGCGCCTGGTGTCAGAGTGCCGCCGAGCCGGCTTGAAAACGCTGCTGGCCACCGGAGGACTTAGTTTTTTCACCGAACGGATCAAGGCGAAGCTCGGCCTCGACTACGCACGCTCAAACGAGCTCGAGATCGTTGCGGGTCGATTGACCGGTAACGTTGCAGGGCCAGGGGGCGACGAGATCGTCGACGCGGCCGGTAAAGCGCAGGCAGTGCGCGATGTCTGCGCCGAGCTCGGCTGTCCGACCGCGAAAGCGATTGTCATCGGCGATGGTGCAAATGACCTCAAGATGATGAAGCTCGCCGGCATCTCGGTCGCGTATCGCGCCAAGCCGGTGGTGCGCCAGCGGGCGACGTTTGCGCTTGATTACAGCCCCCTCGACGGAGTGCTGAACTGGTTCATGACTCTATGAGCACGTCTGTTTACGTCGACCGGCAGTGCACTCGCGCAGCTGCACAGCGTGAGCGAACAAATCGACGGGTAGCAAGCCTTCATGTCGCCTACCGTCGACTGCGCGGGCGATCGATCCAGATGCGTTCATCGCCGGTGTCAACGTGAACGAAATTGCGGCCCGGATAGAGGCCCGTTCCACCGTGACCCAGCACGCTTGCCATGCCGGCCAAACGAACATTCGAGACACCGGTGACGCTGATATCAGCGGCCCTGCCGACCAGATGACGGGAGTCGAGCGCGGCACCTTCAGTGCGCATGTTCGTCTTGGGTGTTCTAAAGCCGGAATGAATGCGCAGCGGCGCGTTTACACCTGAGCGAGCGAGCCACGTCTGCAACCCGCACAGGACGTCGAGCAAACCGTGATTCATCGGAAACACCCGGTCCGCCTGCAAATCGCGCAGCAGCCAGCAGATGTTCAAATACTCGTCGCGGTTGTATCCGCCGTCGGCGGTCCAGTAGGTGGCTTCGACAGCCTCACTGCCGCGTAGCAGACGCAACGTGCGCCGGTCGCGGAGCAACTCGCGCAGACGCGCTTCCGGCGTCGTATCGTTGACAGCATTGACGTTTGCGGCACATAACCCGACCCCCGCGGCGAGTAGCAACCGTCGACGCAAGCTCGGCAAGTTAGGGCACATCGCTGATTAACGGCGTGCGCGGTGTCTGCGCATACACGCGGCGCGGAGTTTAGATCCGCTCGAAGACAGCGGCGATTCCCTGCCCGCCGCCAATGCACATCGTGGCCAACGCATACCGGCCGCCGATCCGTTCGAGCTCATACAGGGCCTTGATGGTGATGATGGCTCCGGTGGCCCCGACCGGGTGGCCAAGCGAAATTCCGCTGCCGTTTGGATTGACCTTGGCGGGCGCAAAACCCAGATCCTTCGCCACAGCGCATGCTTGCGCGGCAAAAGCTTCGTTGGCTTCGATTACGTCGAGATCGCCGGCCTTTAGACCCGCGCGCTCGAGCGCTTTGCGCGTCGAAGGCACGGGACCGATGCCCATGTACTTCGGATCAACGCCCGCGTGCGCGTAGCTCACAAGTTTCGCCATCGGTTTGATACCGCGCTTTTCCGCAACGCTGCGCTCCATCAGCACCACCGCCGCCGCCCCATCGTTGATGCCCGACGAGTTGCCTGCGGTGACCGTGCCATTGTCCTTGGCGAATACCGGTTTGAGTTTCGCCATATCCTCGAGCGATACACCGTCGCGGAAATGCTCGTCGACCTCAAATTGTGTTGCGCCCTTCTTTCCTTTCACTTCGACCGGCAGAATTTGGCTCTTGAAGCGTCCCTCCTTCGTCGCAGCGGCCGCCCTACGATGACTCTCGACCGCGAGCGCATCCTGTTCCTGGCGCGTGATGCCCCATTTTGTCGCGACATTCTCGGCAGTCACGCCCATGTGAATCGCATCGAACGGGTCATGCAACGCGCCGGTCATCATGTCGCTCGCCTTGAGGTCGCCCATTCTCTGTCCCCATCGCGCAGCAGGAAGCAGATACGGGCCGCGGGACATGCTTTCCGCGCCGCCGCCGATTGCGATGTCGGTGTCGCCCAGCATGATCGACTGCGCCGCAGAGATGATCGCCTGCAACCCGCTGCCGCACAGGCGGTTCAGCGTCAGGCAAGGCGCGCTCTGCGCCACCCCGCCATCGAGGGCGGCAACGCGAGCGAGATACATGTCCTTCGGCTCCGTGTTGATCACGTGGCCAAACACGACATGGCCGACCTCGTCGCCGGCGACTTGCGCGCGCTTGATCGCTTCGCTCACCACCAGCGCGCCGAGTCGCGTCGGCGCGACGTCCTTCAGACTTCCGCCAAAGGCTCCGATCGCGGTGCGAACTCCACTGACGATGACGACTTCTCTCATGCTCACTCCCACCGCGTCTCTAGCTAGGGCACACCAGGCCGCGCAGATCGTGTTCCGCCGCCGAGGTGATCCGCACGTTGACAAAATCGCCCGCACTGAGGTTGCGCTGACCCGTTGCGAATTCAACCGTGCCATCGATCTCCGGGGCGTCGCCCGCAGTGCGCCCCGTTGCAACGCTGGCACCGATCTCGTCGATCAGCACGCGCTGCACGCTACCGACCTTGCGCTGCAGACGCGTCGCGGAAACCTCGGCCTGCAACTGCATCAGCCGAGCACGCCGCTCCTCCCGCACGTCGTCGGGTACTTGATCAGCGAGTGCATTCGCGGCCGCGCCCTCGACAGGCGAATACGCGAAACATCCGACCCGATCGAGCTGCGCTTCACGCAGAAAGTCCAGCAGGTATTCAAATTCAGATTCGGTCTCGCCCGGAAATCCTGCAATGAACGTGGAGCGGATCGTGATCTCCGGACAGATTGCGCGCCACGCGCGAATTCGCTCAATGCTTTTCTCGCCGGACGCCGGGCGCTTCATGGCTTTCAGGACACGTGGATGCGCATGTTGAAATGGCACGTCCAGATACGGCAACACCTCGCCGTCCGCCATCAGCGGGACAATCGCGTCGACGTGCGGATACGGATAAACATAGTGCAGCCGGACCCACGCACCGTAGCGGGCAGCTAGCTTGCCGAGCTCGGTCACCAGTTCGGCCATCCGCGAGCGCACTGCGCGCCCACCGACAAAGCCGAATTGGTATTTGACATCGACGCCGTACGCGCTGGTGTCTTGCGAGATCACGAGCAACTCGCGCACGCCCTGCTTCAACAGATTCTCCGCCTCGCGCAAAACATCTCCGATCGGCCGCGACACCAGATCGCCGCGCATTGCGGGGATGATGCAGAAGCTGCAGCGGTGATTGCAGCCTTCGGAGATCTTCAGGTACGCATAGTGGCGCGGCGTCAGCTTGATACCGGCCGGTGGCACCAGGTCGGTGTATGGATCATGCGGTTTCGGCAGATGCCGGTGTACGTGATCGAGAACTTCGCCGGCGGCATGCGGCCCGGTGACGGCGAGCACTTTCGGATGCACCTGCGAAACGAAATTGCGGTCGCCTTCTCTCTTGGCGCCCAGGCAGCCCGTGACAATAACCTTGCCGTTTTCGGCAAGTGCTTCGCCGATGGCGTCGAGCGACTCTTGAACCGCCGCATCGATGAATCCGCAGGTGTTGACGATGACCAGATCTGCGTCACGATAGCTGGGACTCGTCGCATACCCCTCGGCGCGCAGCTGCGTGACGATCAGCTCCGTGTCAACCAACGCCTTGGGGCAGCCGAGAGATACAAAGCCCACCGACGGCACGGTCGCCTCCTGACGGGCGCGCGGCCGGCGGGCCGCCGTTAACGCACTCATGTCAACGCCGGTTACTTTTTGTCGCCGGTAAATCCGGGGAAGCTGGTGAACATCGAACGCGTCTGATTCTGCATGTTCTCCTGCATCTGCACGAACAGGTTCTTCGACTGCTCAATGTAGCTCGACATCATCGACTGAATCATGGGCGCCTGCATGTTGACGAACTGTGTCCACATCTCAGGACCTATCTTGTTGGTCTCGTAAAAAGCCTTGCTCTGCTCCTGCAGCTTTCCCTGGATGTCGATGAACGCCTGAATGTTTTTCTCCAGATACGGCCCCATCATTCCCTGCATCGCGTTACCGTAGAAGCGGATGATGTGCGACAGCATCGGCGCCGAGAACATCGGAAGCCCGCCTGCTTCCTCCTCCAAAATGATCTGCAACAGGATCTGCCGCGTCAGGTCGTCGTTCGACTTCGCATCGATCACCTGAAAATTCTCCTGCTCGAGCACCAGCTGCTTCACATCGGCCAGCGTTATGTACGTGCTGGTTTGCGTGTCGTACAGGCGACGATTCGGATACTTCTTGATCAGGCGAACGGACGTTGCCATGTTTGCCTCTCTCGAGCGGATCGCGGATTCTATCCGTTATGTCGCAGCGCAGCGTCGGCCCAAAGCGACCTGCCGACGTTCTGCGAGAATCAGCGCAAATGAATATGAGGAGGCCACCATGATTCGCTCAGTCGCGCTACGCATCGCGATCGTCGCTGCTGCGTCTACGTTGATGTCAGCCACGGCAAGTCACGCGGGCACCGTTACCGTCATCACGTCGTTTCCTAAGGAGCTGACGGCGGCTTACAAAGCCGCCTTTGAGAAGGCCAATCCCGGCATCCAGATCGAAATACTGAACAAGAGCACCGTAGCCGGCATCGCGTTCGTACGCGAAACAGCCGTCGGACAGCGACCCGATGTGTTTTGGGCGTCCGCGCCCGATGCGTTCGAGGTGCTGAAGCGCGACAACTTGCTGGTCATCGCGCCCGACGTCGAGAACAAGGCGATCCCAGCGAAGATCGGCAACTACCCGATCAACGATCCGCAGGGGTTTTACAAAGGTCAGGCGCTCGCCGGCTACGGCATCATGTACAACACGCGCTACCTGAAGGCCAACAAGCTTGCCGCGCCGAAAGACTGGGACGATCTGCTAAAGCGCGAATGGTTCGGGCACGTCGCGATGACGGCACCGTCGCGTTCGGGCACGATGCATCTGACAGTCGAAACGATCTTGCAGGGCGAAGGTTGGGACGCCGGTTGGGGCAAGGTGATTGAAATGGCGGGCAACAGCGCACAAATTACCGAGCGCAGTTTCGGAGTGCCTGACGGCATCAATAATGGCCAGTTCGGCGCGGGCCCGGTGATCGATTTCTTCGGATTGGCGGGCAAGTATTCGGGCTTTCCGGTCGAGTTCGTCTATCCGGCGCTGACTTCGATCGTGCCGGCCAATATTGCGTTGGTTGCTGGTGGAAAGAACACTGCCGAAGCGAAAAAATTCGTGCAGTTCACGCTGAGCCAGCCCGGTCAGGAGTTGCTGCTCGATCCGAAGATCTCGCGCCTGCCGGTGCTCGCATATTCGAGCTTCGGCAACAAGATCCCCGCCGGATATCCGGACCCGCAAGCGATCGTCAAGCGCGCGAAGGTCAACTTCAACGCTGATCTGTCCGAAGATCGCTACTCCGTCGTGCACTCGCTGTTCGATCAGACGATCACATTCCGCTTGAAGGAGTTGCAGGGCGCAACCAAGGCGATTCACGATGCCGAAGCGAAGTTCGCTGGCAAAAGCAATCCGCACGCGGCCGAGCTAATCAAACAGGCGCGCGCGCTGGCATTTACGCCGATCGTTTCGTCTTCGCTGGCGGGACAAAAGGACTTTCTGAAAGTGTTCGCATCGAACAAGAAGGAGGTTGCGGTTTCCAAGCAGATCACCGGTCTCGAAGAGAGTTGGAATCGAAAAGCGCGCGAGAATTACGCGAAGGCGACCGAGCTGGCGCAACAGGCGGCCGCTTCAATAAAGTAGTTGTCTCCCCATGGCAGTGGCGCCGGCTGACGCATTGCCGCTTGGCACCGGCGTTCACGTGCGACGGCTGCTCGGAGCCTCGTGGCGTTCGTATCTCGTTCTGTTCGCGATCGCCGCGTTCCTGCTCGCGTTGCTACTGATTCCGGTCGGCGCGGTATTCATAACCGCGTTCCGCGACGGCGACGGCAGCTTCACGCTCGGTCATTTCGGAACGTTCTTCGCGACCGGCCTGATGCGCGAGTCGTTCGGTAACTCGCTTTACGTTGCTATAACAAGCGTCATGGCCGCATCGCTGATCGCGGTACCGCTGGCGTACATCACCGTGCGCTTCCAATTCCACGGCGCACTGCTGATCCAGACGCTCGGCGTGCTGCCGCTGATCATGCCTCCGTTCGTCGGCGCAGTGGCGATGCAGCTGATCTTCGGCCGCTCGGGTTCCGTCAATCTGCTGCTCGACGAAACGTTCGGCTTCTCGGTTCCGATCATGCAGGGGCTGACCGGCGTGATCTTCGTCGAGAGCCTGCACTACTTTCCATTCATCCTGATGAATCTGATCGTCGCGCTGCGTGCGATCGACGGCGCGATGGAGGAAGCCGCTTTGAATCTCGGCGCCAAGGGATGGCGATTGTTTTCTCGCATTGTCTTTCCGCTGGCGCTGCCGGGTTATCTCGCCGGTGCAGCGCTTGTATTCATCAAGGTCTTCGATGACCTCGGCACGCCGCTGGTGCTGGGGCAAACCAACATGCTCGCGCCGCAAGCGTACCTGCGCATCACGCAGGTCGGGCTCGAAGACCCGCTCGGCTACGTGATCAGCGTGATCATGATCGCGTTCTCGATCCTCGCACTGTGGCTGTCGATCCGCGTGATGAAGGGCAAGGATTATTCGACGTTGCAAAAAGGCGGCGCCGGTATCGCGCGGCGCAGGCTTTCGCGCGGCGAATCGTGGCTGGCCTACGCGGTAATCGCGCTGGTGCTGCTGGTCGTGCTGAGTCCGCATCTGGGACTGCTGTTGCTGTCATTCGCGCGTATCTGGAGTTTCTCAGTGCTGCCCGACGATTACACGCTTGCCAACTACGCAACCGTGTTTTCCGACAGCACCGGCATGATCACCAACACGTTGCTGTACTGCGGGTTGGCAGCATCGATCGACGTTGTAATCGGCGTGGCGATTGCGTATCTAATTTTGCGCACTCGCATCCCAGCGCGCCAGTGGCTCGACTTTGCAGCCAGCGCGGCGATCGCGGTACCTGGGATCGTGTTGGCGATCGGATATCTGCGCACCTTCCAGAGCTTTGAGATCGGTGGCGTACTGATAACTCAAACATGGCTGCTGATCATGCTGGCCTATGCAGTGCGCAGACTGCCGTACGCGTTGCGCTCATGCATGGCAGCGTTGCAGCAGATCAACCTCAGTCTCGAAGAGGCTGCCGAGATGTTGGGCGCCAGCAAATGGCGTTCGGTGCGGCGAGTGGTGATCCCGCTGATGGCCGGCGGCATTCTCGCCGGGTTCCTTTCGAGCTTCATCACCGCGGCGGTCGAACTCTCCGCGACAATCTTGCTGGTGGTGAAAGAATCCCAGGCCCCGATGAGCTATGGAATTTATCTGTACATGCAATCGATATCAGGCCGCGGCGCCGGCGCGGCGCTCGGCGTTTTGCTCGTGCTGACGGTCGCTATCGGTATCTATATGTCGCACGTGTTGGCTGACCGTGCCAATCGCAATTTAGAGCCTACCTCATGAGCCCGCATGAGCCGAGTTGTCACCAAGACTCTTGGGGAGCGGGGTGGACGCGGGCTCATGAGATAGGTTCAGCACGCACGATGAAGGCCGTCGCCGTCGAATGCATCGGCATCGGGCTTGCGTACGGGACGAACCAAGTGTTGCAGGACATCACGCTCGCGATCGAGCCCGGTGAATTCTTCGCGCTGCTCGGACCGTCAGGCTCCGGCAAGTCGACGCTGCTCAGGCTGATCGCAGGATTCAATCAAGCGAACCGCGGCCGGCTGCTGGTCGACGGGCGCGACATCAGCGGCTTGCCACCGCATGCACGCAACATCGGCATGGTGTTTCAGAGCTACGCGCTATGGCCGCATATGAGCGTGTACGACAACGTCGCCTTCGGGTTGGTCGAGCGGCGCGTCGCGCACGGCGAAATCAAGCGCCGTGTGGGCGAGGCACTGGCGCTGGTGGGGCTGACCGACTACGCGCAACGTAGGCCGAACCAATTATCCGGCGGTCAGCAACAACGCGTGGCGCTGGCCCGCACGATCGTCATCGAACCGCAGGTGCTGCTGCTCGATGAGCCGCT
>JBDUCU010000099.1:0-10859 GCA_040003315.1 Burkholderiaceae bacterium
GGCCTGCTGATCATGGTCGGTGGCGCGCTCGCCGCGCGCATCTGGTGCGAACTGCTGATCGTGCTGTTCAAGATCAACGAGAACACGCATATGATGGCGCATCGGCCGTGACGTCCCTGCGCTCCCGCATACGCTACTCAGACTTGATCTCGGTTGGATCAGTATTCCGACGAAACCAGAGTGAGGGGGATACGATGGACACCACATTTCGCACGGCTTCAACTTCGCTGGCCGCATTGGTCGTCTGCACGTTCGCGCCAACTTGCGTGCAAGCTACCCATATCCCGGGCCATATTCCTGACCCTGGGACCTACCAAGGCAGCCAACAGATTCAGCAGCAGTACGACCAACAGCAACAACAGCACCGACAGCAGCAACAACAACAGCAACAACAGCAACAGCAATATCCGTCGACGAGCGGAGGGCCATCGCCGATGCCGGGTGCGCGCTCTTCGCAATCCAGCGCTAGACCAGCGGAAGACGCCCGACCGGCTTGGGAGAAACGACCGCCTCTTCCACTCGATCGAAATCCTCTTCTCGGGCGGTGGGCTAAACCGGCCGCGGACCAGGCGAATCTGATGGGTGCGATTCAATCGCTGGTCAGCGGCGCGGCGTGCGGCTTGTTCTTCGGCACCGAGAACGGATTTGTCGAGTTTCGCCCAACCACAATAGTGAACGTGAGTCGCGGCGGCCGCGAACAGGTATTGGCAGAGGTTACGTATCGTGGAGGCGACAAGAAAGTCGCAGTCTTGCCGAAAGTGTCACCACAAGCGCTGATCGACCTCTTTGTGTTCAACATCGACGGTCAGGATCGCGTCACGCTGGTCAACTCGGACTGCAAGATGATTCGTGCAGGCGGCGTTAGTGCACGATCGGGCTCGTCTCCGGCGGCCTCAACCTTGGTAGCTGGCGCAGCACCGGCGTCGCGGAATGGAAGCGCGCCGCTGATGGTCGTCGCAGGGCTTGCTGGGCCGGGAGGTGCGTTTCAGCCTCTAGTGGGAGGCAGCTTCTTTGTGTTGAAGGAAAGCGCGGATGCCATTCTGGCCAAAAGTGGCGTCAGATCATCGCCACAAGCGTCGCCGCTCAAGACATGGATCATCGCGTGTGGCACTGAGCAACCCGTCTGCGGCCAAGGCATGATGGAGATCGTCAAGCGCAGCGTGGCGGTTTTGAAAACGGATAGCACGGGCCAGGCACAGCTTGCCGGCCTTCCGTCCGGAACCTACTATCTGTTCGGACCCAATCGATTCAATACGCAGCCCATTCTCTGGCATGTGAAGACGGATCTGGGAGATGGTGCGAAGCCCGTCGTGCTGGATCAACGCAACGCGACACCGCTGAACTGAATTCAAACGGTCAGTGCGCCGACGATGCAGCGCAGTCGGGCTGTTGACGAGACGCCCGGGATACCGCCAGACTGTCCAAGTCCGAGTGCAAGATGTTTTTATCTCGGCGCCGAAGTAGGCGGACCATTTTGCCTCTCAGCGTAATGTTGATGCTGAGGAGCCACGCATGCCCGATATCGACGAAGTATTCGCGCGCAGCCTGCATCACGCCAGCAAGTCCACCGACGTCGGTGGCGCGTTCTCGCCGCCGATCGTCAACACGTCGGTCTATCGGCTTGCAGACGAGCCGAGTGGACCGTATCAGTACGCGCGCTGGGGCAACCCGACCTGGACCGCACTCGAAGATGCGCTCGCCATTTTGGAAAACGCCGAAACGGTTACGTTTCCATCGGGCATGGCCGCCATTGCTTCTGTGCTCTATAGCTTCTTGAAGTCGGGCGACCGCATCCTGCTGCCGTCCGACGGCTATTACACGGTGCGCCTGCTCGCCGAGACGTATCTGGCTCCGATGAACGTCGGTGTCGATTTCTGTGCGACCTCGTCGGTTGCGCAGCGCGAGCTGGGCGCGTATCGGCTGGTGTGGATCGAAACGCCGGCCAATCCGGCTCTGGATATCGCCGATATCGCAGCAGTCGTGCGCAACGCGAAAACACATGGCGCCTTGGTCGTCGTCGATAACACGACGATGACGCCGCTCGGTCAACAACCGCTCGATCTTGGTGCAGGCATCGTGGTGTCCGCTGACACCAAGGCTCTAAACGGCCATTCAGACGTGCTCTTCGGCCATGTCAGTTCGCGTAACGAGCAGTTGATCGCGCCCGTACGCAACTGGCGCAAGCTTGCCGGTGCGATCCCGGGGCCGCAAGAAGCATGGCTGGTACACCGCGGACTAGAAACGCTCGAAGTCCGCTATTCGCGGATGTGCGTCAACGCGCTTGCACTGGCAGAGCGTCTGGCGAAGCATCCAAAAGTGAATGCCATCCGCTATCCCGGCCTCGCATCCCATCCTTCATATCGGCTCGCGCAAACACAGATGACAAGCGGCGGGAGCCTGATCGCGCTGACATTGGCCGACCAGGCGGCCGCCGAACGTTTTATCGAGGGCTGCACGTTGATGCGTGCATCGACCAGCTTCGGCGGTGTTCACACCTGCGCCGAGCGACGCGCGCGCTGGGGCGATGCCGTCGCCGATGGCTTCATCCGCGTCTCGGTCGGGTGCGAGCCGACGAATGTGCTGGTGCGCGAGGTCGAACGCGCGCTCGATTCCGTATAAACGCTACGCGAAGCGCACGACCCCGGCCGCCGCCTCATCGTCTTCGCTGCACGGCGGCGCATCAAAAGCGATGTCGCCTTCGGCGTCAGGCACTCCATGCGCGCGCAGCGCAGCGAACGCGAACAGCTTGGCGTCCATCAGATGCGACGGTACGACGCGCGACAATGCATTGAACGTGTTTTCAACTCTGCCCGGATAACGTTTTTGCCATTCGAGCAGCATGCGCTTGATTTCCTGCCGCTTTAAATTGACCTGCGATGCGCACAGGTTGCACGGAATGATCGGAAACGCCTTGAGCGCTGCATAGCGCGCAAGATCGGTCTCCTCGATATAGCCGAGCGGCCGGATCACCACATGCTTGCCGTCGTCGGACACGAGCTTCAGCGGCATCGCCTTTAACGTTCCGCCATAGAACAGGTTCAGGAAGAACGTGCCGAGAATGTCGTCGCGGTGGTGGCCGAGTGCGATCTTGGTCGCACCCAGTTCGCCGGCCACGCGGTACAAGATGCCACGCCGCAGCCGCGAACAGAGCGAGCACATCGTCTTGCCTTCGGCAATGACCCGCTTGACGATCGAGTAGGTATCTTGCGATTCGATGTGAAACGGCACGCGCTTGCTTGTCAGATAATCTGGCAGCACCTCTTGCGGAAATCCAGGCTGCTTTTGATCAAGATTCACCGCGATCAAATCGAAGTCGATCGGGGCGCGCTCGCGCAATCGAAGCAGTAGCTCCAGCAGGCTGTAGCTGTCCTTGCCGCCGGACAGGCAAACCATGACCTTGTCGCCGGCTTCGATCATGTTGAACTCGCCGATCGCCTGGCTGCTCTGCCGCAGCAGGCGCTTTTCGAGCTTGTTGTTTTCGTAGGCAAGCTTCTGGATGCGAGGCGGCGCGTTCACTCGGATTCCTTGAAATGCATGATCTCGACGCCCACTGCGTCGACATCGTCGTAAACGTCGGGCTTTTCACTTGACACACGCACCGCGCGCACTGCGGGGTGTGCAAGCAGCGCGCGGGCGACGTCGTCGATCAGAGTTTCCTGCAGATTGACGTGTCCCTGCGCCACCCGGCTTTTAATCGCCAGCCGTATAAAGTCGTAGTCGACGACTTCGTGGATCCGGTCGTGGCGCGGAGTGCAGAGCGCAAGCGGAATGAATACCTCGACATTGAACGCCACATGCTGTGCGCCATTGTGCTCATGCGCGTGCACGCCGATGTTGGCATCGACGACGTAATTGCGCAGAAAAATCCGGCGGCAGTCGGCGAGTCGTGCATCAAGCAGTAAGCTCATTTGCGGTCCTCGGCCACCGCCTGCGGCTCGGTCAGAAACATTACATCGCGCGAGTTCGGAACCAGATGCTGCCCACCGTCGACCAGCAGCACGGTGCCGGTTATCGCCGTCGCTCCGGCGAGAAAGACCGTAGCGTGCGCGATATCGTCAGGAGTGCTCGAGCGGCCGAGCGGCGTCCGGTGATGTGCGGAGCTGAACCCGCCCTCGGTCTGCATATTCGATGCAAGCGTGATACCGGGAGCGATGCCGACCACCCTGACCTTGGGAGCCAGTGCAATCGCCAACAGCGTGGTGGCTTCTTTCAGCGCCGCTTTCGACAATGTGTACGAAAAGAAATCCGGGTTCGGATTGAGGAGCTTCTGATCGAGCAGATTGATCACGACGCCGCGCCCATCGTGCGCAAGATGCTGGTACAGAGATCGTGCCAGCAGTATCGGCGCCGCGGCGTTGGTCCTCATCGCGCGCATCAGGTGATCGCCACTGAAGCGCGACACATCGTCATACTCGAACAGCGATGCGTTGTTGACGACGCAGCTCACCGGCGCCAGCTCGTTGGCACATTCGGCAAGCAGGCTCAGGACACCGGGCTCGATCGCAAGGTCGCGGTTGACTGCAATGGCGCGGCGTCCGAGCGCCTCGATCTGGGCCACCGTATCCAAAGCGTCGTCGCGCGAAGTCGCGTAGTGGACAGCGACGTCCCAGCCGTCACGAGCGAGCGCGAGCGCGATCGCGCGCCCGATGCGACGGGCACCGCCGGTGACAAGCGCGGCGCGGTTGGACGGTTCAGCCATTGGAGTCGCGTGCTTGTGGGGTGCGAGGGCCGCACAGTTTAGCGGCAGTACCATCGGTCGATGCGCGCAGTTGAAACACCGATGTATTCATCGCTGCCGTCGCCGAGTCCGTCGGCGATCGAACACAGCGCACGCGTTGCGGACCGCGTTGCCGAAGAGATCGAGGGCGCGGGTGGCTGGATACCGTTCGATCGCTACATGCAGATCGTGCTGTACGAGCCGCAGCTTGGCTATTACGCAGCAGGTGCCCGCAAGTTCGGAGACGCTGCAGCCGGCGGCGACTTTGTAACGGCCCCGGAAATCTCGCCGCTGTTTGCGCAAGCGCTGGCAGAGCAGTGCGCGCAACTGTTCGGCTGGATGCCTGCACGTCTTCTCGAGTTCGGTGCCGGTTCCGGTGTGCTCGCAAGCGATCTGATTGCGGCGCTCAGCAAGCGCAACGTTGCGCTCGACAGTTATTCGATTGTCGAGGTCTCGACCGATCTCGCCGACCGGCAACGTGGTCGGCTTCAAGGCACGTCGGTCGAATGGCTGACGGCACCTCCTCCACGGTTTGAAGGCGTGATGCTGGCCAACGAGGTGCTCGATGTGATGCCTTGCAAGATGTTCCTCAAGCACCGTGGAGAGATCTTCGAGCGCGGTGTGGTGCGCGATCAGCACAGTCGAAGCACGCGCTTTGCATTTGCAGAGCGTGCACCCGACGTTGATCTCGCCACTGCCGTGGCGTCGATCGAACATGCGCTAGGCGCGCTGCCCGATGGCTATGGCTCCGAAGTAAGCCTGATCGCGCAGAGTTGGATGCGATCGGCCGCTGAATGGCTGGCACGCGGAGCGCTGCTGGTTTTCGACTACGGGTTTCCAAGCCGCGAGTACTACCATCGTCAACGCATCATGGGGACGCTGATGTGTCACTTTCGGCATCGCGCGCACAGCGATTCTCTTTGGATGCCGGGACTCAACGACATCACTGCGCACGTAGATTTTTCGGCGATCGCCGAAGCGGCTCATGGCGCCGGGTTCGACGTTCTCGGCTATACCTCGCAGGCGCATTTCCTGTTGAACTGCGGAGTGCTGTGCGGGCTGCAGGCTGATTACTCGCCGCAGCGGACCGCTGCATTGCACCGATTGGTTTCGGAAGCCGAGATGGGGGAGCTGGTCAAAGTGCTGTGTGTCGGGCGCGGTGTCGAAGGCGCGCTCGTTGGTTTTGCGCGAGGCGATCGCCTGCATTCACTCTAGCGACTTGGACCATCGCTGCGTAGACTGCGCTTGATGAAATGGGTCTTGACCACCTTCATTGCATTGCTGGTTCTGACCGCGTTGCAGCCGTGGTTGAGCAAACTGGGGATCGGGCGCTTGCCCGGTGATGTGCGCTTCAGGCGCAACGGCCGCGACTATGTGTTTCCGTTCACCAGTACGATCGTGTTGTCACTCGTCCTGATGCTGATCGCGCGACTGATCTAGCGTCGCCGGCCCGTGCAGTTCGCGGCCCACCGCAACCACGCGCGCCTGCCGTACGGCGCGCTGTATTTGTCCAGGATCATTGCGGTGCAGACTTGCCAGCGCAGCTGCGTCAACCTGGCTAGCGACTCGCAGCGCTCGTCTGAACCGCTGCGCGGAGAGTTCGGTCGATGCCTCGAATGCCTGCAGCAACCATTCGAATCGCTCGGGGCGGCGGAACGCATCGGCGCGCTCAAGCACCTCCACGATCGCTGCGGACGTCTCTGCGTTCCGCAGCGGTTCACGCAGATCGACCAGCAGCCGAGCCAGCTGCGCTGCGTCGTGCTGCACCCGCAGCTTGCCGAGGAAGTCGGACACGCGGCGCGAAGATCGGCAGGCCCCGGCCAGGATCGCAAAGCGCGCGGGTAGGATCAACCCGCGCTGCGCGGCGCGATCGAGTGCGGCACTGGTCGGGCCAAGATCTTCGAGCTCGGCAAACAGACGATCGATCAGCCCGCACGACACCAACACGTTAAGCATCCGCGACGGCTTGGCCTCCATCAGACCGCGCGAGATTTCCTGCATTACCCGTTCGGGAACCAGTGAATCGGCCTCGCCGTTGCGAACCATCTCGCGCATCAGTTGTGCGGTCTCGGGCGCGATCTTGAAGCTCGGAAAACGCGCGGCAAAACGCGCGGCACGCAAGATGCGGACGGGATCCTCCACGAACGCCGGGCTCACATGCCGTAATACGCCGTCGTCCAGATCGCGCTTGCCTTGGTACGGATCGATTAGTGTGCCGTCGTCGTCGAGCGCCATCGCATTGATCGTGAAATCGCGCCGCGCCAGATCCTGCTCGAGCGTCACGTCGGGCGCCGAGTGCGGGACAAAGCCTTTGTATCCGGGCGCTGTCTTGCGTTCGGTACGCGCCAGCGCGTACTCCTCATTGGTTTCGGGATGCAGAAACACCGGAAAATCCTTTCCGACGGGCCGATACCGAAGTGCGGTCATCTGCTCCGGTGTAGCGCCGACAACGACCCAGTCGCGATCTGTTTCAAGCGCGGCTTCGAGCTCGCCTAGATTTCTTCGTGACCGGCCGAGCAGCTGATCGCGAACGAAACCGCCGACTCGATATGCTTTCACGCTAGTTTTCGATCGTCGCGGTCTCGGTTTTCGCTGCTGCGATCCACTGCTGCATTGCCGGAAGCATCAGCACAGTCTCCGAATAAGCGGCCAGCAGTGGAGACAGCCGCACGCCATATGTGTCGAAGCGCGTGACGACCGGTGCAAAAAACGCGTCGGCAATTGAGAAGCGACCGAACAGCATCGGGCCGCCGTCGGATAGACACTCGGTCCACACCGCCTGGATGCGAGCGATATCGGCAGCCACATCTTCGCGAGCGAGAGCCGTTGCTCCGCGCTCGGGATTGCGCGCACGGATGTCCATCGGCATGTGCGTGCGAAGCGCCGCGAAGCCGGAATGCATCTCTGCGGTTACAGCACGGGCGCGCGCTCTCGCCGCGGGCTCGGTTGGCCACAAGGCTTGCGCGGCGTGTGCTTCGTTGATGTATTCGCAGATCGCCAGCGAATCAAATACCGTCAGGTCGCCATCTATCAGGCAAGGCACACGGCCGCTTGGTGAGTAGCGCAGGATCGCCTGCCTGGATTCCGGACGGCCTAGACCAATCTGCTGCTCAGCAAACGAAACATTCACTTGTCTCATCGCTATCCAGGGCCGCATCGACCACGACGAATAGTTCTTATTGCCGATGATCAGCGTCAAACTCATTGAGTTTTCCTCGTCGTACCGCCTCTATAAACCGGTTCGATTTCCTTGATGTTTTCGCGAAACATCGTTTCGTATTCATTGCGAAAATACTGCGCGGCAGAGTCAAGCGACTGGTCGAGCCGTTCGTCGCTGGTCAACCAGTTGAATGCGTTGTAGCGGGCGGCGGCATACATCAACACGGCGCGCACCCAATCAGGCGAATGCTGTTCACTGATCTCGTTGGCCAGCGAGACGAATCGATCCGCCGCGTCCAGAAACTCTTCCGGAATCTCGTACTTTTGAGCGGCCATGTATCAGCGTCCCGCGCGCGCGCGATAGATGCTGAACCGATTGCGGTTGTGCTCGCTGGACAGGTACGCGGCGGCCTCGGGCTCCATCGGCGTCATTTCAATTCTAAGTTCCGACGCGGGTCGGAATGGTTGCTGACTGGCGATGTTGTCGGCCTTCATGGAATCCAAGTTGTCGCGCGACATCAGCGGCTCGCCGGGCGCAAGCTCCATCAGGAACGCCTGGATTCGGGCAATAGAAGGGGGCACCGCAATTACCGGACGCGGGTGACCGCTGGCGTCGGCCGCAAACCGCGCCAGATCCAGCAGCGCGTAAATTTTCGGCCCCGCAAGCTCGTACGTGTTCTGGAACGCTGCTCGATTGTCGAGCGCATTGGCAAAAGCATCCGCCACGTCGCCCACCCAAACGGGCTGAAAGCGAGCACCGGCGCAGGCGATCGGCAACACCGGCAGAAACTTGGCAAGCTTCGCGAAAAGATTCAGGAAATTGTCTTCCGGGCCGAACACCACAGACGGCCGCAGAATGGTCCAGTTCAGTTCGGACTTGTGCACCAGTTCATCGCCATCACCCTTGCTGCGCTGGTACATCGACGGCCCGCTCGAATCGGCACCGAGCGCACTCATGTGCAGCAAGCGCGCAACTTTGTGCTTGTGACACGCCGCCACGATGCGCCGGGGCAACTCGACGTGCGCTTTGGCGAATTCGGGCCCATACGGTGAACCCCTCGGCCCGTAGGATCCGTGCAGCACGCCAACCAGATTGATAACAGCGTCGCGATCACGCATCAGGGCGTCGAGATCAGCATCGTTATGCACATCGCACTCGACGACATCGATCGTGGGCAGCAAGATCAGATGCCGGGCCCGAGAGCGGCGGCGAGTGGGCACTGTCACGCGGAGCCCGCGCGCGATCAGGCGCGCAACAATGTGCCGCCCGATAAAGCCGCTGCCGCCGATCACGAGAATTTGGGTATGTTGCATGTGCAGCGTGAGTTAAGGCAGTTCGCTGGTGCCCGCTGATTTGGGTGCCACCGTGCCCAGCCGCGCCTTGAGCGAAGTCGCTTTATGATCGAACAGGGCAGCGTAGTAGATCGTGTTGGACATCACTTTCTTGACGTAATCGCGGGTCTCATTGAACGGGATTGTCTCGGCGAACACAGCTCCTTCGACCGGTCGTGCAAGCGACGAGCGCCATGCGCGCGGCCGACCAGGCCCCGCGTTGTAGGCGGCGGTGGCGAGCATCGACGAACCATCCAGGTCGTCGAGCACCATCTTCAGATAACCGGTCCCCAACTGCAGGTTGACGTCGAGCTCGTTGACCCGCGCCGGGGTGAAATTGGGTACGTTCAAGCGTTTGGCAACGTATCGCGCGGTGGCCGGCATCAACTGCATCAATCCGCTGGCGCCGACCGACGATCGCGCATCACTAATGAAACGCGACTCCTGCCGGATCAGCCCGTAGATCCAGTTTTCGTCGAGTCCGAGTGGCGCCGAATATTGAATCAGTGAATCACGGAACGGCGCCGGGAATCGCTGCGCAAAATCGAATTCGGCTTTCGTGCGGTCAGAAGTACTGATCATCCGATCAAGTGCGCCACGCCGACGCGCGAATTCAGCCGCCGCCAGAAGCTGACGATCGCTCAGGCCCCGCATCTGCCAGTTCCACTCGCGGTTGCCCTCGAGCCGCAAGCCAAACTCGTAGAACTTGAATGCCCGTGCCAACCCGGGGTTGGCCTCGAAATGCGCGATCTCTTCGGCGCTCGCTGCTTCGGCACGCGGCGGCAGCGCGATCGGCTGGCCGAGCTCTTCAGCGGCCAATTGGCCATAGAAGTTAAATTGCGGCGCAATACGCGCAAAGTGTTCCTGCGCTTCGGCCGCCCGGCCCGCCTGGTGCAGGGCGCGTCCGTACCAATAGATCCACGTCGGGTCTTCGCGCAACGCGGCCGGCATCCGTTCGATCACCGCTCTGACCGCTTTCCAATCAGTGGCGCGCAACGCACTGCGCACCTGCCACTCGAGCACTTCATCGACACGCGCTGCATCCGGCCCGATGCCGACCTGTTCGCCGCCGCGCCGGTACCAATCGTTGGCTTCGCGCATCAATCGCAACGCCGCCATGTGTCCAATGCGACCCCACACGATGCCGCGCTGTTCGGGTGTCAAAAGCAGGTTCAACGAGCCCGCGTACTCCGCCGCATCCTGCGGGTTGTCGCGCGCAAGCCGCACGATAGCCACCATCGCAAGCTCGCGCTGAATTTCGGTCAGACGTCGCTCGTGCGCGGTCAAAAATGCGCCGGGGCGATCGATCGCTTGCGTCAACAACTTCTGGTCGACGGGCCGACCGCTTGGATCGAGCGCCCTGACACCGATGCGTTTAGCCGTGTCGAGCTGATTCTGTTCGACCAGTGCGCGCACGCGATCCCAAACCGAGATGCGCCCGTCAGCGAGTAGCGCCTCGGTCAGGCTGAGGCAACCTTCGCCAGCCGGATCCTTGATGTTGGCAAGCAACTGCCGCGCTTCGCGGGCAAACGCCTCGATTTGCTGAGTCGGTGCCTTCCTATACTTCGCAAGCGCCAGGTAACAGCGCAGCTGGTTATCGTCGGTCCACCAGACGAGCTGCGCGGCCTCGCTCTCGAATCGGGAGTAGTCG
>JBDUCU010000100.1:0-10824 GCA_040003315.1 Burkholderiaceae bacterium
TTGGCAAGCGCCGGTGCAACGGCATCTGCCCGCCTTCGAAGCCGACCTTGTGAAATCCGCCGGCGCGAGATTTCTGTCCTTTATGGCCTCGGCCTGCGGTCTTGCCCCAGCCCGACCCAATGCCTCGACCGAGGCGATGGCGCGCGCTCTTGCTGCCGGCGGCAGGTTTTAAGTTATTCAAACGCATCGTTGTCCCATCGTGCAATCAAACGACCTTTACCAAGAAAGCGACCGCATTGATCATCCCGCGCACCGCCGGCGTGTCTTCCAGCTCCCGCGTCTGATGCATACGCTTGAGTCCCAGTCCGCGCACTGTTGCCTGGTGCGCAACGTTCGCTGAAATGGGACTCTTGAAGAGCCTTACGCGGACTTTCTTCCCAGTGACGGTCTTGCCAGTCATTTTCAAATTCCTCAGCCGAAGATTTCTTCAACCGACTTGCCGCGCTTGGCTGCGATTTCCGAAGGAGTCCGCAACTTCTCGAGAGCATTGAGAGTCGCGCGCACCAAGTTGTAGGGGTTGGTCGAACCGTGCGATTTGGCAACGATGTTGCGCACTCCCATGACATCGAACACCGCGCGCATCGGGCCGCCCGCGATCACACCGGTACCGTCGGCAGCGGGCGACAGCAGGACGCGCGACGCGCCATGCTTGCCTTCGACCAGGTGATGCACGGTTCCGTTCTTCAACGGGATACGCGCCATGCCGCGGCGCGCACGCTCCATCGCCTTCTGCACCGCTACCGGCACTTCACGCGACTTGCCCTTGCCCATACCAATGCGGCCGTCGCCGTCGCCGACGACCGTTAAGGCAGCAAAGCCGAGAATGCGGCCGCCCTTGACCACCTTGGTCACGCGGTTGACGGCAATCATCTTTTCCTTGATACCGTCGTCGCGGTCTTCGGAAGTAATGCCCTTCGGTTGAAATCTAGCCACGTTGTGTCCCTATCTTCCTAGAACTTCAGGCCTGCTTCACGAGCGGCTTCTGCCAGCGCTTTAACGCGACCATGAAACCGATATCCCGCACGATCAAAAGCGACGCTTTCAACGCCGGCCGCTCTAGCCTTCTCGGCCAACCGAGCACCCACCAGTTTTGCCGCCTCCACGTTGGCGCCTTTGCCCTTGGCCGATGCCAGACTCTTGCGAACATCGGTCTCAAGAGTGGAGGCTGAACACAGCACCTTGCCGCTCTCGCCCGAAATGACACTGGCGTAGATGTGCTGGTTGGTGCGATTGACCGTCAATCGATTGGCCTTCTGAATGCCAATGCGCACGCGTGTTGCCCGCGAACGTCTCAACCGGGATTCCTTTTTTTGCATCATGCCAAGTCCCCTCGCGCCTACTTCTTCTTGGTCTCTTTGATGATGACCGCCTCGCCCAGATACCGCACGCCCTTGCCTTTGTAAGGCTCGGGCGGCTTGTAGCCGCGCACTTCGGCCGCGACTTGTCCGACCTTCTGCTTGTCGGAGCCCTTGATCACGATCTCGGTCTGCGTCGGCGTCTCGCATTTCACGCCAGTCGGCATATGGTGCACCACAGGATGAGAGAAGCCGAGCGACAAGTTAAGCTTGTCGCCCTGCGCCTGCGCGCGATAACCGACCCCGACCAGCGACAAACGTCGCTCAAAGCCCTTCGAAACGCCTTGCACCATGCCAGCGACCAGCGCACGCATCGTTCCGCTCATCGCACGCGCCTCGCGCGAGGCGTCGGCCGCCACAAAACTGACCTGTCCATTGGCGACGGAAACGTTGACGTTGCCAGCCTTGTGCTGCTTTAGCGTGCCCAGCGGCCCCTTGACGGTGATCTCTTCGGCCGCGACTTGAACGTCGACACCCTTCTCGACTGCGACCGGTACCCTTGCGATTCGAGACATGAGTTTTCCTCTAGGCGACGTAACAAATGACTTCGCCGCCAACGCCCTCGGTGCGAGCCTTGCGATCTGTCATCACGCCGCGTGACGTCGAAACGATTGCAACGCCGAGGCCATTCATCACTTGCGGAATGTCGCCACTGCCTTTGTAGATACGGAGCCCAGGACGCGAAACGCGTTCCAGACGTTCGATAACCGGACGTCCCGCGTAATACTTCAGACCGATGCGAAGCTCGGGCTTTCCAGACTTGGCAACACCGCCCGCTTCGCCATTGACAATCTCAAAACCGTCGATGTAGCCCTCGTCCTTCAGCACTTCGGCAATCGCAACCTTCAGTTTCGACGCCGGCATCGTTACATCGACTTTCTCGACGCCCTGAGCGTTGCGAATGCGGGTCAGCATGTCAGCGATCGGATCACTCATACTCATCGTTGATCTCCTCACTTACCAGCTGGCTTTGACGAGCCCGGGAATATCGCCGCGCATCGCCGCTTCGCGAATCTTGGCGCGCGCCAGCCCGAACTTGCGAAATGTGCCGCGTGGACGCCCCGTGATCTCGCAACGATTACGCAGCCGTGTCGGACTCGCGTTGCGCGGCATCGCCTGCATCTGCTTCATCGCTTCCATCCGCTCTTCCATCGAGCGCGTCTGATCACCGATCAGTTTCTTCAATTCAGTGCGCTTCGCAGCAAATTTCTTGACGGTCGCGACGCGCTTCGCCTCGCGATTGATTAATGAGAGCTTGGCCAATTGGGCGACCCCTAGTTTCTGAACGGAAAGCGGAACGCGGCCAATAAAGCCTTGGCCTCGTCGTCCGACTTCGCCGTGGTAGTGATGCTGATGTTCAATCCTCGCAGCTTGTCGATCTTGTCGTACTCGATTTCGGGAAAGATGATCTGTTCCTTGATACCGATGTTGTAATTGCCGCGACCGTCGAATGCGCGCCCGGATACGCCGCGGAAATCGCGCACGCGCGGAAACGCAACCGTCACCAGGCGGTCAAGAAATTCATACATCCGCTGACCGCGCAAAGTGACCATCGTGCCGATCGCCAGGTTCTCGCGGATCTTGAAGTTCGCAATTGCCTTGCGCGATTTGGTGACCACCGGCTTCTGCCCGGCGATCTTGGTCAGGTCCGCCACCGCCGTATCGATGTTTTTCTTGTCGTTAACCGCTTCGCCCACGCCCATGTTGAGCGTGATCTTCGTGATGCGCGGCACTTCCATCACGCTTTTGTAGCCGAACTTTTCCACCAGCTCAAGCACGATTTTCTCGCGGTACTGATCACGTAAGCGCGCCATCATCAACCTCCCACGCTCTTCTGCTTGGTCTTCGCGCTCTTGCTCGCCGTCGATGCCTTCGCTGGCTTACTCGCACTGTGCCCGACCAGGTTGCCATTGGCCTTGAACACGCGCGAGCGCCTGCCGTCGACATCCTTGATTTGAATCTTGCCGCCCTTGCCCGCCGCGGGATCGAACAGCATGATGTTGCTACGATCGATCGACATCGTCTTGTCGACGATTCCGCCGGTGACGTTTTTCATCGGGTTCGGTCGCGTGTTTTTCTTGACGACGTTAATGCCTTCGACCATTACACGGCTCGGCCCGACCAGATTCAGCACGACACCGCGCTTACCCTTGTCCCGGCCCGTGATGACAATCACTTCGTCGCCTTTGCGAATTCTTTCCATCCGAATTTCCTAACGCTTTCCTAAAGCACCTCGGGCGCCAGCGACACAATTTTCATGAACCGCTCGGTGCGCAGTTCACGTGTCACCGGCCCGAAAATCCGCGTGCCGATCGGTTCAAGTTTGGCGTTGAGCAGCACCGCGGCGTTTCCGTCGAATTTGATCGCCGATCCGTCTCCTCGGCGCAGACCCTTGGCGGTACGCACGACGACCGCGCTGTAGACCTCGCCTTTCTTCACACGCCCCCGCGGCGCAGCTTCCTTCACCGTCACCTTGATCACATCGCCAATGCCCGCGTAGCGGCGCTTCGATCCGCCCAACACCTTGATACACATCACAGAACGGGCGCCCGTGTTGTCGGCGACATCCAGCATCGATTGCATCTGAATCATTGTTGTACCTACGCCTCGCCTGCGCGTTGCCGCGCGTGTGCCGCTTGCCACAAAGTCCGGATGCTGTCCCAACTTCACCGAAGCTCTTCAGTTTCGGTCAGTCTTGGGCCCCGTCTGGGGGGAGAATTCAGCTTCGCGCGCTGCGCGAGCGAAGCCAATAAGTATATCTGACGGCGACCAAACGCCGCAACCAGTGCTAAATGACCTGCGCTTCCTTGACGACCCGCTTGACGGTCCATGTCTTGGTCCGTGACAACGGCCGCGAAGCTGCAATTTCGACGACATCGCCTTCGTTGACCGCATCGGTCTCGTCGTGGGCGTGATACTTGTTAGATTTGACGATGTATTTGCCATAGATCGGATGCTTCTGCCGCCGCTCGACCAGCACCGTCACCGTCTTTGTCATCTTGTTGCTGACCACTTTGCCTACCAACGTGTGCTGCAGCGATTTCTTTTGGTTTTCCAAAGCATTCTCCGCGTTCATTTGACCGCAGCCTTTTGCGCCAGCACGGTGCGTACTCGAGCGATATCGCGCTGTGTTCTGCGCAATTGGCTCGTATTGGTCAGTTGCTGGGTTGCATGCTGCATGCGCAGAGAAAAGTGCGCCTTTTGCAGTTCCTGCAGCTCTTTAAACAGCGCGTCAGCGTCCTTGTTGCGCATTTCCTTGACGTTCATCGCGATCCCTATTGTCCCAGCTGACGAGACACGAATGTGGTTTTCAGCGGCAGCTTGGCAGCCGCCAAAGCGAACGCTTCGCGCGCCAATACTTCGTTGACTCCGTCCAGCTCGTACACCACACAACCCGGCTTAACTTCGGCCACCCAATATTCAGGGTTGCCTTTGCCGTTGCCCATCCGCACTTCAGCGGGTTTTTGCGAAATCGGCTTGTCCGGAAACACGCGGATCCAGACACGACCGCCGCGTTTGATGTGACGGCTGATCGCGCGCCGCGCGGCTTCGATCTGACGCGCAGTCAAGCGGCCGCGCTCGGTCACTTTCAAACCAAATTCGCCAAATGACACGTGTGCACCGCGCAGTGCCAGACCGCGGTTGCGCCCTTTCTGTTCTTTGCGATATTTGCGTCGCGCAGGTTGCAGCATGGCTTACACCCCGTCCTTCTTGCCGCCAGTTGCGCCGCCGGTATCAGCCGGTGACGTCGCAACTGTCTTACGTACCCGCTTGATCACAGGCTTGGCGGGAGCTGCCGGCGGCGGCAGATCGGCCGGCTTGGCGGCTGCGTTAGTTGGATCGGCTGCTTTGCGGGCGCGTTTGGTCGGAGCCCGACCGGCCGGCGGTCGATCGCCCGTGGGCCGATCGCTTGACGGACGCTCACCCTGGCGATCGCGTCGTGGTTTGCGATCATCGCGCTCCGGCGCCGGCGTCGCATCTACGGCGCCTGGCGCTTCGTTGCGGCCCAACGTATCGCCCTTGTAAACCCAAACCTTGACGCCAATCACGCCATAGGTGGTCTTCGCCTCGGAAAAGCCGTAATCGATGTCGGCGCGCAACGTATGCAGCGGTACGCGGCCTTCGCGGTACCACTCGGTCCGCGCGATCTCGATCCCGTTCAGCCGACCGGCGCTCATGATCTTGATGCCCTGCGCACCCAGCCGCATCGCGTTCTGCATCGCACGCTTCATCGCGCGCCGAAACATGATTCGTTTTTCGAGTTGCTGAGTAATCGAGTCGGCGATCAGCTGTGCTTCGAGTTCGGGCTTGCGAATCTCTTCAATATTTACATGCACAGGCACGCCGAGCATTTTCTGCAATGCTGTTTTCAGCGACTCGATGTCCTCGCCCTTCTTGCCGATCACTACGCCCGGACGCGCCGAGTAGATTGTGATGCGCGCATTTTTTGCTGGCCGCTCGATCAAGATGCGTCCAACCGACGCGCTGCGCAGTCTCTTGCGCAGGAATTCGCGGACTTTCAAATCCTCGCCCAGCATTCGCGGGAACTCGCGTCCGGTTGCGAACCAGCGCGAGGCCCAGTTACGCGTAACCGGAAGCCGGAAGCCGGTTGGATTGATCTTCTGCCCCATCGATCGTCCTATTTCTTCGGTTTTTTGGTGTCGCCGACCGTCACGAAAATGTGGCAGGTCTTCTTCGTAATCCGTGTGCCGCGGCCTTTGGCGCGGGCAGCAAAGCGCCGCAGCGACGGTCCCTGCTCGACAAAAATGCGAGTCACGCGCAGGTCGTCGATGTCGGCGCCGTCATTGTGCTCGGCGTTGGCAATCGCGGACTCGAGCGCTTTCTTGATCAAGCCTGCCGCTTTTTTTTGCGTAAACGACAAGATGTTCAGCGCTTTGTCGACCGGCTTGCCGCGCACAAGATCGGCCACCAGCCTGCCCTTCTGCGCTGACAAGCGCACTCCACGCACCGATGCTGAGGTTTCCATCGTCGCCACCTATTGCTTCTTCGCCACAACAGCCTTCTTATCGGCGGCGTGACCTTTGAATGTGCGCGTCAAAGCGAACTCGCCGAGCTTATGCCCAACCATGTTCTCGTTGACATAGACCGGCACGTGCTGCTTGCCGTTATGCACCGCGATCGTCAGTCCGACGAACTCGGGCAGGATCGTCGAGCGGCGCGACCACGTTTTGATCGGCCGCTTATCGCGAGTGGCAGAAGCCGCTTCCACTTTCTTCAGCAAGTGGCCGTCGACAAACGGGCCTTTCTTCAGTGAACGTGACATGCGTTTTCCTTACTTTCGATTGCGCCGTTGCACGATCATCGAATCGGTGCGCTTGTTCTTGCGCGTGCGATAACCCTTGGTCAACGTGCCCCATGGGCTCACCGGGTCGCGCTTGGTTCCGGTACGGCCTTCGCCTCCGCCGTGCGGATGATCGACCGGGTTCATCGCCACACCGCGCACCGTCGGACGCACACCGCGCCAACGCATTGCACCGGCCTTGCCAATCTGACGCAGACTGTTTTCCTCATTGCCGACTTCGCCGATCGTCGCGCGGCAATCGATCAGCACACGACGAACCTCGCCCGAACGCAGACGCAGTTGCGCGTAGCTGCCTTCGCGGGCGAGCAACTGGACCGAAGTGCCTGCAGCGCGTGCCATCTGCGCGCCCTTGCCCGGCAGCATCTCCACACAGTGGATCGTCGTTCCAACTGGAATGTTTCGCAGCGGCAACGTGTTTCCGGCGCGAATCGGCGCTTCGTTGCCGCTCATCAACTGCACTCCGACCGCGACGCCTTTCGGCGCGATGATGTAACGGCGCTCGCCGTCGGCATATACCAGCAAAGCAATATGGGCCGAGCGGTTCGGATCGTATTCAAGCCGCTCGACTTTGGCGCCGATGCCGTCCTTGTCGCGCCTGAAGTCGATCAAGCGATAGGCCTGCTTGTGTCCGCCGCCTTTGTGGCGAACCGTGATGTGACCGGAGTGGTTGCGGCCCGAGCCGCGGATCTTTGGCTCGGTGAGCGACGCCAGCGGCTTGCCCTTGTGCAGGTGGGCGCTGACGACCTTGACCAGGCCGCGTCGGCCCGCAGAGGTGGGTTTGACTTTGACGAGCGCCATTACCTGACTCTCACTTATTTAACTTCCTGCGCGAAATTGATCTCCTGGCCGGACTTCAGCCGGACGTACGCCTTGCGCACATTGCCGCGCCGGCCCTCGAAGCGGCCAAATCGCTTCTGCTTGCCTTTTTGATTCAATACCGACACGCGATCGACCTCGACCTTGAACAGCAGTTCGATCGCGGCCTTGATCTCGCTTTTGGTCGCGTCGTGCATCACACGAAACGCGACGTGATCGTGCTTCTCGCCGATCATCGTGCTCTTTTCCGACACGACCGGTCCGAGCAGAACGGCATATAGCCGGTCTTGCCGGGCACTTGGAGCCGCTGTGGGTTGCTTGGTTGCGTTCATCCCCACATCTCCTCGAGCGTGGCGATCGCCGGCTTCGTAACAATCACCTGCTTGTAATGAATCAGTGACAGTGGATCGGCATAGCGCGGCTCGACGATCATCACGTTCTTCAGATTGCGCGAGGCCAGGTACAAGTTCTCATCGACACTGTCGGTGATAATCAGCACCGAGCCCAGACCCATCGCCTTCAGCTTGTCGGCGAGCAGTTTGGTCTTCGGCGAATCGACCGCCAGAGAGTCGACCACTGCAATACGGTTATCGCGCGCAAGCTGCGACAGGATCGACGCCATCCCTGCGCGGTACATCTTCTTATTGACCTTGTGCGAATAATTCTCGTCAGGCGAATTCGGAAACGCGCGGCCGCCACCGCGCCAGATCGGGCTCGAGCTCATGCCTGCACGCGCCCGGCCTGTGCCTTTCTGGCGCCACGGCTTGCGCGTCGAGTGCTTGACCGTGGTTCGGTCCTTTTGTGCGCGAGTGCCTTGACGCGCATTGGCCTGGTACGCCACCACGATCTGGTGGACCAGCGCCTCGTTGTACTCGCGCCCGAATACGGTCTCGGGTGCCGCCAACGTTCCTGCGTCCTGGCCCTGGGCGTTCAGCATTTTGAGTTCCATGCGCGCTCCTTAGGCCTTGACCGCTTTGGCTTTCGCCGCCGGCTGCACGACAACGTTGCCACCCGCTGACCCCGGGACAGCGCCACGGATCAGCAATAACTGCCGCTCGGTGTCGATACGCGCGACCACCAGATTCTGCGTGGTGCGCTGCTTGTCGCCGAGATGGCCCGCCATCCGCTTGCCGGGCATCACTCGACCCGGATCCTGGCGCATGCCGATCGAACCCGGTGCATTGGTCGACACCGAATTGCCGTGCGTCGCGCGGTTCGACGAAAAATGGTGACGCTTGATGGCGCCAGCGAATCCCTTGCCGATCGTGACACCGGTGACGTCGACCTTCTGCCCGACCGAAAAGATATCGATGCTGACGGTGGCGCCGACTTTGTATTCGCCGGCCTGTTTCGCACCCAGGCGAAATTCCTTCAGCGTGGAGCCCGCTTCAATACCGGCCTTTGAGAAGTGCCCTGCCTGCGGTTTGGTCACACGCGATGCACGGCGCGCGCCATAGGCAACCTGCAAACCGGAATAGCCGTCGACATCGTCGGTGCGCACCTGCGCAACGCGGTTGTTGGAGACGTCGACCACAGTCACCGGAACGGAGTCGCCGTCCTCGGTAAAGATGCGCGTCATTCCAACCTTGCGGCCTAACAGACCTAAAGCCAATGAACGGCCTGAGGGTTCACTCATTGTTCTTCTCCATTCCCGGCTTCGATTGGCCGAGACTTACTATTTAACTGATTCGCGCCTTGGAGTTGCACCCAGGACCGCGAAAAGCCCGCGAGTTTATCTCATCGGACCATCACCCTGCAACCTATTCGCCGGCGACCCGCTGCACCTTGATCTTGATATCGACACCGGCAGGCAGATCGAGCTTTGCCAGCGCATCCACCGTCTTATCAGTCGGATCGATGATGTCCATGAGGCGCTGGTGCGTGCGCATTTCCATCTGATCGCGCGACGTCTTGTTGGCGTGCGGTGAGCGGAGCAGATCAAAGCGCTGGATTCGAGTCGGCAGCGGAACCGGCCCGCGCACTACCGCTCCGGTGCGCTTGGCCGTATCGACGATCTCCAACGCCGACTGGTCGATCAACTTGTAATCAAACGCTTTAAGACGAATTCGAATTCTTTGGCTTTGCATGCGTTCTTTCAAAGAGCGAGGCAGCGGTGCTGCCAAAAGTGTTCCAAGTCAACTACTCGATAATCTTAGCGACGACGCCGGCGCCGACGGTTTTGCCACCTTCTCTGACGGCAAAGCGCAGGCCTTGCTCCATCGCGATCGGGGCGATCAGCACCACTTCCATCTGGATGTTATCGCCCGGCATCACCATCTCGGTGCCGGCCGGCAGCTGGATCGAGCCGGTCACGTCGGTGGTGCGAAAGTAAAACTGCGGCCGGTAGCCGTTGAAGAACGGAGTATGTCTTCCCCCTTCTTCTTTGCTGAGCACATAGACCTCGGCACTGAACTTGGTGTGCGGGGTGATGCTGCCGGGCTTGGCCAGCACTTGGCCGCGCTCGACTTCTTCGCGCTTGGTGCCTCTGAGCAGCACGCCGACGTTGTCGCCGGCCTGGCCTTGATCGAGCAGCTTGCGAAACATCTCGACCCCGGTGCAGGTGGTCTTGAGCGTCGGCTTGATGCCGATGATTTCGATCTCGTCGCCCACTTTGACGATGCCGCGTTCGATCCGCCCGGTGACCACGGTACCGCGCCCGGAAATGGAGAACACGTCTTCGACCGGCATCAGAAAGGCGCCGTCGATGGCCCGCTCCGGGGTCGGAATGTAGCTGTCCAGGGCGTCGGCCAGCTTCATGATCGATTGCTCGCCTAATTCGCCTTTGTCGCCTTCCAGCGCCAGCTTGGCCGAGCCTTTGACGATCGGGGTGTCGTCGCCGGGGAAGTCGTATTTGCCGAGCAGCTCTCTGACTTCGATCTCCACCAGCTCGAGCAGTTCGGCGTCGTCGACCATGTCGACTTTGTTCAGGTACACGATGATGTAGGGCACGCCGACCTGGCGCGCCAGCAGGATGTGTTCGCGGGTCTGCGGCATCGGGCCGTCGGCCGCACTCACCACCAGGATGGCGCCGTCCATCTGGGCCGCGCCGGTGATCATGTTCTTGATGTAGTCGGCGTGCCCGGGGCAGTCGACGTGGGCGTAGTGGCGGTTGGCGGTCTCGTACTCAACGTGGGCGGTGTTGATGGTGATGCCGCGCGCCTTTTCTTCGGGCGCGGCGTCGATCTGGTCATAGGCCCGTGCTTCGCCGCCAAACTTGCTCGCCAGTACGCTCGTCATGGCGGCCGTTAACGTAGTCTTGCCGTGATCAACGTGCCCTATCGTGCCGACGTTCACGTGCGGCTTGGTCCGCTCAAATTTGCCTTTGGCCAT
>JBDUCU010000101.1:0-10746 GCA_040003315.1 Burkholderiaceae bacterium
CTGGTGTACCGGTTGTCACGCCAGTGGCATCGCCGGGTAGCTACGTGCGGAAAAGATAACCGCTGAAAGCATCTAAGCGGGAAACTTGCCTGAAGATTAATCTTCCCGGAGGCTTGACCTCCCTTAAGGGTCGTCCTAGACCAGGACGTTGATAGGCTGGGTGTGGAAGCGCTGTAAGGCGTTGAGCTAACCAGTACTAATTGCCCGTGAGGCTTGATCCTATAACCGTGCTGCCTGTCTCAGAAGTGAGAGACTCGACACGCAAATACAACCATCTTTGCTTCTTTCCGAATTAGATCTCTTGTGAGCCGCTGCTTAGTGGCGACGAATCAAGAGGTCGTCCGAATTGCCTGACGACCATAGCGAGTTGGAACCACTCCTTCCCATCCCGAACAGGACCGTGAAACGATTCAGCGCCGATGATAGTTGGATGTATTTCCAGCGAAAGTAGGACATCGTCAGGCTAGCTTTATTTGCTTCGAACTAAACGCCCCGGCACGTGTGTGTCGGGGCGTTTTGTTTTAGGGATCCTTTTCCAGCATCGGAGTCGATTCTTGCGACGAGCAATCGATAGCCAAGGTCGAGGTGCTCTTGGTGCAACAGATGGCCGTGGCGACGTTGCCACGCTGGCTATTACGTCAAGCGGCGGCAGGCAGCGCGCATCGGCCTCGCGGATCTCGGGAAAGTAATCGTCAGTCAGCCAGAAGTCACGCGCCGCGGGGTCGCAGGTTACGATCACGCGATGCGCTCGCGAGCCACTCGCGCAAGCTCAAGCAGTCCCCGGCGATAGTCCGGCCAGTGATGGATCGTCAGCACCGCCAGGCTGGCGGCGAATGCTCCGTTCCGAAACGGAAGATGCATTGCCGATGCAGGGACTACCGGAATCGCTTTGTCGCGGCGCTGCCCGATCATCGCCTTCGAGGGCTCGACCGCAACTACGACGCGATCGATAAACTCGTAGGACCCGGTGCCTGCTCCGACATTGACCAGCGGTGCCGCATTTCTCAAAGCACGCGTGATCGCGCTGGCGATTCGGGGATCAGGCCGGCGGTAATCGGCGTACCCAGCTCCGATCCGGTCATAGAGCTGCGGCGCGCCGACCATCGTTGATGTTGACAAGCGGCGGCCGGGCCCCGAATGTGTGCTCGTTCGAACTAAGCCACCAGTTTGCCGCGAGTGCGGCGCTCGTACAGCGTCTGCGGATAGCGTTCCGCAACTACTGTGCCAGCAGTTGCGGGCTATATGCTGAGCACGTCACTGAATGTTCAAGTAGCGTGCGGTGCGGGCGCCTGCGCTGCTGGATGCTTCGAACGCGAGCAGCGGAACCCCGAGATACTGCGCGAGACCACGCCCGCCCTCGCGCATCACCTGATCGTGATTCCACGCAAAAACCGGAGCCAGAATCGGCGCGAAGAGATTCATCCAGCTCTTGCCCGTGGTCACGATCCAGATGTACCTAACGAGCGTGGTTTGGCCGGCTGCCTGCAGCTGCCAGCGTCCCGACCCATTGAGGTCGCCACTGGCGACCCCTTCGATGAAACTGGGGCGCGCCAGCGCGGTCGTGCGCATGTCCAACGACAAACGGTACGGCAGTCGGCTCGACCACGTATACCGTCGGATTGCGCCGACACCCTGTGCGTCGCCCTTGGCGAGCTCGACGACTGCTTCGACGTAGCGCCACCAGCGCGGCCACTGGTCGGGCTCGAGCAGCGCTTTCCAAACGCGGTCAATGGGCGCGTCCAGGTGCCACTGGGTGACCAGCGAGTATTGCCTCACGCCTCGATCGCCGTCGGTCCGAAAAACCGCAAGCGTAACGCGCGCCCAACGTTTTAGTTAAGGTGTGTTAACGCATCAACGCATCTCACCCGGAACGCGTCGCGCGCGTTATGGCGTGTTGCGGGGTGCGCTCCACGCGTACTTGACGTCTCCAAGTTGCCATGTCGGCTCGAAACCGAACTGCACGACCTTGAAGTTGCGAGCCTCATAGAACCTGCGTGCGTTTGAGTTGCGGGCAAAGGTGAATAGCCACAGGCTTCCGGCGGATTGTCGCTTCGCCCATGCGAGCAGTTCGCTGCCGATACCGCGACCGTGATATCCGACGCGGACATAAAGCTGCGCAATGGACTCGCGATTTGCAGCGACGAATCCCACAAGATCTTCTCCGAGCAGCGCCACACGCACGGAACTGCTCGGTACCACGTTCGAGACGAAATGTTGACGCTGCTCTTCGAGCGGATGAGGGTCTTTGATGCCGACGCCAAGCTCGAAGCTTGCCCTCCACATCGGAACCAGAAAATCGAGCCAATGGGGATCGTAGTCGGCTAGGCGAACGCCGGAAGCGCCGCTCATAAGCCTGCGATCGGCTCGGTCCGAGCACGCGCCGCTCGCGAACTGCGTACTGAGTCCACGAAATGGGCGCGGTAGTACTCAGCCCCGGTATCGATATCGCCGTCCTCGTACGCGCGCGTATCTGCAATCGAATGCATCTTCGCCAAGCTTTTCGCCTCAGCGGCTTGGCGCTGCTCCCTGAAACCCAGTAGATCGGCATGACACGCGGGCGCAGTGTTCAGCAGGACTAGATGCGAGACGCGGTCCGGATGGGGTGTCGCGTACTCCATAGCCAGAAGACCGCCCCACGAGTGGCCCAATAGCGAGATCGACTCGAGGCCGAAGTGTTGCCTGAGTCTGTCCAGGTCGTCGATTTCCGATTCGATGCTGACATCTCCAGCGATGACTCCGTGCGAGGACTTGCCGCGCCCTCGCTGGTCGTAGTAGATCAACCGAAACACCCTCGACAGGCGATCCATTTCCGGCAGCAGATAGTTGTGATTGAAATCTGGCCCGCCGTGCAGGATGACCTGTGGGCTGCCGTTCCCGATTTCTCGGAAATAGAGTTGCGCATCGGGCACCGATAGGGTAGTCCTCATCCACGAGTGGCTGCGAACGCATGGGTAGGGTCGGTATAGCCGCCGCTGATTTCAGCGGTCGCAGTCTCGGATGTCGCCGGGCGCGGGGTCTAACGAGCTAACGGCAGCTGCCGGAGCGATGAGCGAACGCCGCGTTAAGCGTCTGGTCGGCGTGACTCTCGCCAGAGCATGGCCGCAATCCCAGCCACGATCACGAATGCAATTCCGCTCAACCAGAGCGGAATGATCAGACCATTCACAGTCACTTCCCAGCCCAGGACGAAGCGGAGTAATTGGAGTGCGGCAATAAGAGCAAGTAAAACAACGGCAAGAGCAGTGAAAGGTTTCATCGGTCCCTCCCATTGGAAGTAACCAAGCGGATCGTGATGTAACGGTTAGCGTACACGGCTGAAGCGGCGGTGAAGCACCACCAGCCAAGCGCCGACCGCCACCGCAAATAACACCAGGCCAGCCCAGAACGGACCCGGCGTGAGCTGCTTCGACGGTGAGAGATTGGCCTGCACAACCTGCCAATGCACGAAGCACAGGAAGAGCAGGAGTACAGAAGCTGGAAACAGAGCCAGCCTGCCAAGCTGCGAGGCAGTGGAAGCTCTGCGCTCCGGTGCCAGCCAGTATTCACGGTTTGGAAGATTCACCAGTGAAGCGGGAAAAAATCGAGCCAGCTGACCCGATGCTGCGACCAGAATCGGCACGAGTACGACCAGCGGCAGCATCAAACTAAGGTAGGCGGCTCGCGGCATGAACCCATTCGCGGTGCCAGACGCACCGAAATGCGACGCCACCACCGGGGCGAGTGACGCGCTCGTAAGCCACACGAAGAGCGCTGCAGCGACGACGAGAAGGGTAAAGATTAGTCGCATAGAGTTTAGCGTTGAGAAAGTTTGAACGACTACTTCGACTTGGCGAGCAGTGCCGCGCGGCGCGCGAGGCTCTCTTTGGGCCATAGCTCGGACGATTTATGTACTCAGCGACGGCCAGTGTGCCAGTCGGCAGTACAACCCATGGTTGCTTGGAAGCGGTGAAGATGTGGATGTCCGGTGGGAAACGGTCGGGTTCGTCAAGGGTTCCGACGCGAATGAAGCGAACTGCGTCACCGCCGCCTGCATAGTCGCTCCAAACGGCGATGTGGCACTTGGGACAGCGCGAGATCTTCTGCCCCTTTCCACTATTGGACGGCGTATCGATGGTTTTCGACCGCGCCTGGAGCAGCTCCACGCGGTCGGCCTCGATCATCGCGTTGAGCGCAAACGAAGCCCCTGTTTCACGCTGGCACCAACGGCAATGGCAGCAGTGGGACGAAAAGAGGCTTTGCTATCATGCGATAGCGCACGAAGCGACACGTACATCCGCCTTCGTAGACAGTGGCTTCGCTGCTCATGTCATGCGCGCTTGCGCAGAAAGACGTGAGTCGCACGCTTGCCCACGGTGTGCTGCACGCATTCGTAGCCCAGAGCAGGCAAATCGATATCGCTTAACAGATGCTCGCCTGCGCCGAGCAAGACCGGCCGGATGGCGAGATGCAGCTCGTCGATCAGCGCCGCGCGCAGATACTGCCGAATCGTGGATACGCCGCCCCCGACGCGAACGTCGCGGCCCCCCGCGGCAGCAGTGGCTTGCTCCAATGCGGCGTGAATACCTTCAGTGACAAAGCGAAACTCCGTACCTCCCGCCATCGTAAGCGGTGCCCGTGGGTAATGGGTCAACACGAAAACCGGTGTGTGATACGGCGGCTCGTCGCCCCACCAACCTTTCCAACTCTCATCGGGCCACGGCCCGCGGACAGGTCCGAACATGTTGCGCCCAAGAATCCAAGCGCCGATGCCGGCAAAGCCTCGCTCTGCGATTTCGTTATCGACTCCTGTTTCCCCATCGTCTTGGCCGTGCATCTTTCGCCATATGCGTGTGTGGAAGAACCAATCCATCAGCTCGGGGCCCCTGACGCCGAGCGGATTCTGCAGGTCTTGGTCCGGCCCAGCGCCGTAGCCGTCGATGGAGATCGCGAAACTTTGAACTCGGAGTTTTGGCACTACATGCCTCGCAGTGAGTCAGTGACTCGAACGCCGATGCAGCCTGCAGCAAACGATCGAATAGGTCAAAACAGTCGAACGTTCAAGCGAACCCGCGAGCTGCGCCGAGGCTCACCAGGTTGACGACACACGCCGGCCGTCCCGGCTGGACGCTGGGTTAAACGACAGTGGGCGCATCGAGTTTCTTTTCCATCACCGCAAGCGCAAGGCTGTCGACTCTCGGTACGCTCAGGCGATGCGCGGGAAGTGATTCCACCTGACCTGTCGGTCGATATCCGCGGCGCTGATAGAAGGCAGTCAATTCATCACGCCCGCTGACGACGGTGATCGAGATGGTTGTCGTCGCCCACTTCTGCCGAGCCGTTGCCTCGGCGGCCAGCATGAGGCGCGAGCCAATTCCCGCACCCTGCAGACGAGGCTCAGTGACAAGCATTCCGAGATAGGCCGTAGGTCCCAAGGTTTTCAGAAGAACTGAGCCAACGACTTCATCGCCTTCAAGGCAGAGGAGGATCATCGAGCCGGGCGCGGAAATCAGATCGCGCACCTCGTTCTCGTCGGTTCTTGGGCCATCAAACAAATCGGCCTCGTTGGTCCATCCGAGCCGACTGGAGTCGCCTCGATAAGCGCGATTCACCAGGGCAGCGATGCGGCTCGCATCGTCGACTCGAGCAATCACGAAGGACAGCGTCGGCGGCATTGTTGATTGCATAAGACTGGCTCGCCTGAATCGGCTGTTGGCTCTCAGTTAACGGGATGCGACTGAGACGAAGCAGCGAGCGTACGGCCCGTCCGCCTAAGCAAAATGTTAGGCGTCGAGGGTGATCGCATAGAACCATTCACCCTGATCCGTCTTTGTTGACGCCGGTAATTTCGCCGACTCGGTGCCACCCGGGCTTGGAAAAGATTGCCTGGGTTGCAACGCACCAGTCCTCCGTCGACGAAATCAACATACGCCGGTAACCGCCTTGCGAATCGTGGTCACGAGTGCACTCGGACGCCTTGCCGCCGGAATTATCGCTTGACGCACAGAAACGTGAGCAGGGGCTGCCCCAACAGCCCGTCAGGTTCGTCGCTCGCGTAGCCAACGATGTCGCCGTCATTTGAAGCAACAAAGCAATTACGTTTCGCGATTTCGCGAGCTCGATCACCCTTGAATTCGTCGATTCGACGAATGTGTTCGACATCGTTGGCTTCGGCGCGCGCGATCTGCATTTTGCTTGCGAAGGCTAGGATCTAGATGATTCCGACCAGCTCGGCTAAGTTGTCAGACAACAGTCTCATTTGCCTAAAAGAAGTGATCACGATCTGAGCCGTCGAAGTCACCGCTCTGCATGCAACAGTTCTTGAAACAACCTAAGCAGCTCGTCGCGTCGGAAAGACCGCATGTCTTACTCCGTAGCCGCGGTGCTAGTCCTTCAGCACGAACGTAACGCGCATCGTGACGCGGAATTCAGTGATCTTTCCATCTACGACCGCAATCTTCTGCTCGGCGATCCACGCGCCGCGGATGTTCTTTAGCGTCTTGTTAGCACGCTTGATACCGGTGGCGACGGCGTCCTCGAAACTCTTGGGCGACGACGCGATAATTTCGGACACTTTTGCGACGGACATTGCGGACCTCCTATGGACGCGGGGCAGCTTGTTGTCTCGGATTTAGGGAAGACTAACGCAGGATCGGGACCGGAGTAAATCGCAACGGCACGAACCAGAAAAAACATGCGGCGTCAGGTTCGGACCGCGGCACCGCCGCACCAAACGACAAGTGAGTCAGCGGCAAAATGGGCCAATAGGCCGGAATGTTTCGACACAGCAAGCGAAAGCACTCGAACGTGATTCGTCCGCAGTGACAAATTCCCAAGTAGGAGCGGTGTTCGTTCAATGTGGCTTAGGGTTTGATGGCAGCGGCAGCGATTGGCTCGTCCGCCGGCAGCCTGGGCTTGTCGCGCTCCTTGCTGACCAGACACAGGAAGCCGAGCGCACTGTCGGTCGCGGCGTGAAACTGGTGCCACGTCAGCGGATCGACGGTCACCAGGTCATGTTCTGCGATCGGCCGCACGTCGCTGCCGATGCGCACCGTGCCGCGGCCGCGCAGGATCAGCACGGCATGCGTGTGCTCGTGCTGCTCGAGCGTCGAATAGCCGCCGGCCGCGATCTCGAAATAGCGCAGCTCGCACGCCTGATCCGGTTGTGAGAAAAGCACCTGCCGCGTGATGTTCTTGAACGGCGCGCTGCCCTCGGCCTTGTACCGAAGACGATCGACGCCCTGCCAGCCGAAGTCGCCGGCTGCATCGGCGACGAGTTTGCGGATCGCGCTCATGCCGCTATCTCCTCCGCCGCTGCGGCGACGGCGTTGACGAACTCGATGCTGCGCGCGAGCAATTGTTCGCGAGCCGCCAGCAGCGCGCCTCCGATCAGCAGCATCGAATCAAGTCCGTACTCACCAACCATTTCCGCCGCGCGCTCAACGCGCATGCCGCCGGCGGGAGTCGGCAGGCTCGGGAGCAGCTCGTGCCACGGCTGCGTGTTGTGTCTGGCAATAGCATGGCAAACCTCGCGCGGATACGTGAATCGGCCACCGTGATTCGGGAAGATCACTGCGTCCGCACCGAACAGGCGAAACAGTTTGCCCAGCAGCGCCTGCGGCGCGATGCGAAGGCCGCCGAGCGAAGGATGGGCGATGAATATTATGTCTTCGAACTCGTGCTTCAGCGCAACCAGTGTGGCGACACCGCACACCATCGGTGCGATCAGTACCGATTGCACGCCTTCGCGCCGCGCCAGTTCGATCTGCTTGCGCATCTCGCCATGGTGACCGTACAGACTTGGCGCGTACAACGTACGGCCATGGCTGCGGCCGGCGTTGCCCTCAGCCACCGCCCGCTGGCATAGCCGCACCCGCTCGGCAAATGGCGCGCTGCGCTGGTTGGCCCATCCATGGTCGTCCTTGACCACGTCGATGCCTGCGTGTGTGAAGACGCCACACATGTGCGCCAGCGCCTCGGCAGGCATGCCGATCGGCTTCAGCGCTGTGCAGGTCAGCGGGCGGTGTAGCGTGCCAGTGTGCTGGCGCATTCCCGCTACGCCATGATTCGGCCCACCCCACACACGCGCGAGCGCGGCCGGCACGTCGACATCGATCAGCTCGACGTCGGGCTGTAGCGAGCAGTTGCCGAACAGCATGTTCATCAACTGACCTGCATCGTCGCCCACAGATTCAGCGCTCAACGCCAGGCGCGCGGTGCTAGTGCCGTCGCTATTGGTCGTCACGTCGTCCACGCGCGCGACCATGGCGTCGAGTACATACCGTTCCGTAACGGAAGCGGAGAGCATCTCGATGCTTTGTTCGAGCGCGAGCTGCTGTGCGCGATGCGCTACATCGGGCGCAGGCACGCGCAATCGGTAGCAGGCGGTGATGCGCAGCGGAGTGGTCATTGCCTCCAAGTTACCTCAAAGTATCGCTTCCGTTAAAACATCGCGCAGGTCCGAAGGCGCAGTCGACAGAGGACGTCCGCTCAATCGAACGGCACACGGAACATTTGCAGTGGTCAGCGTCTCCGGCTCGCGAGGAATGCCTTCCTAGATGAGTTTGCAATGCCGCATCGTGATGCCTTAATAGAGGGGCCAACGGCCCACGAAAATTGCGTGTTCTAGTGCAAGGCGTCCAGGAAGGGAGTGTCGGGTTCACTCACGTAAAAGATGACCAAGCGAAGTGGCTCGGTGCTGCTACGGTTGTAGCCGGTCATCTCGACGTTCGGTGGTTCAACGAACGCCTGACCGGCCTTCACGGTGACTGGGGGACGGCCTTCAAGCTCCAGCGTAAACGCGCCTTCCAGTATGTAGACGGTCACTGGTGAGCGATGGGTGTGAAAAACTGTCTGATCGCCGGGCTTGAAGTTCGCGGTCAGCACGCGAACGGCCTGGCGTTCGCGTGCAGGCATACCAGACACCACCTCACTGAAGACGAGTTCCGGCCTCGCAGTTTCCTGAGCGTTAGCGCCAAGGGATGCAACTAAGAGTGCAGCAACGAGCGCGGTCTTGGTGGACAAGGGCACCGGGAACCTCCATTTATTGACTATCAGATGTGTTCGTTCCAGGTCCCACGCCACAATCTCTCACCAGCACCCCTCGGGCGGAAATCGGTCAAATTGAGGAAGCGAGTCGCTGATGTCAAACCACGATGCTTTGGCCCCCACAAAAATGTGCACGGAAGGCCGGGCCCCGGGATCTCCATCGATATTTCCAGCGGGGATGCACACCTCCGCCGCTTCGACTACTGGGACGCTTGACCCACAAACGCAACAGAAACATCGATAGATGTTAGGCGAAGATTGGTAGCGGGAGATCGCGCCTTCGCCACGCAGCCAACGAAACTCACTCGCGTTTCCGTGCGCAAAGGCGCCAAACGGCGCGCCATGAATCTTGCGGCACATTGAACAATGGCAAAAGTTGATCAGCTCGACTGCACCATCCAACTCCCACCCCACTCGGTCACAGAGACACGATCCACTGATCATGGGGGCTCTAACGTTTGACATGAGGCGCGCTCGCAGAGCGTCGGCTCTCCAACGATGAGTTAGGCGGCATTTCGACTTGCTAACCCTTTGAGAGGCTGCCCATGAGTGAACTCAACCAGGTGTCCGCTCGGTTCACGGACCACCACAAAGTAGCCCACGCTACCGCCATGGTCAGTAGGCCCTTCCACGAGAGTCCCACGTTCGAGGGCGCGCGCGGCAAGTGCGGTTACTTCATTTCGCTCGTCACACTGAAAGCCGAAGTGATCAAGCGGCTCGCGAACTTCGCCTTGCGAAATGACGACGACGAACTCAGGTTCGTCGCCCGGCGCGGCCCTCGGACCGAGCCAGACAGTACTCCCACCTTCGAAACGGCGGTCGCGCACTACTGCTAGGCCGCACGTTTCGGTGAAGAATTCTATTGAGGCTTCGAGATCACTTACCGGAATTGTGAAGTGCGTCCATCGCATTGGCACAATCTCCGCCTAATGTTGCCTAACGTCTGAAATCAGCCGCGCGAAGCGCGTCGGATGCAGTGACGAGTTATGCCGCTTTCTCCGCCAGCGTCTCCCAACCTGGAAACACCAACACAGCAGGATGACACTTCAGAGCTCGCGCCAAGACTTTGGCTCTCTCGACGCCGAGGCCAACGCGTTCGTTCTCAATGGCGGAGATCGTCGTCTGTGGAATTCCAGAAGTCTGCGCAAGCTGGTTCTGGCTCATTACCTGAAGTTCCCGAAGAATACGAACGGACTCTCCAACCGTTACCTCAATGCGCTTCTTGGCAGGGCGAAAATCTTTCATGATGGCCTTCGATAGTCGTGAGCTTTAATCGAGGCGACCTGAAACGAAGTTTTTCGGCCACGAACCGGTAGATGATTCGCCACTGATCACCGAACCGCTACGGGCGGTAGCCTTTCCACTTCCCGGCTAGCGCCTCGTCATGAAGCCCTTTATGAGGCGCAGCCCAGATGGACCCGATACAGCTGCAATGTCTTTCCACTTTTCGTAGCGACTCAGGATCTCTCGCGGCGCCGAAGCGACTTGTTTGTCTAGACGCAGATGTTCCTCCGGTTGACCTCAGTGTGCGGAAGAAGTCAGCGTCAGGCGTAGTGGCTTGAATCGGCACTGATGTATTCATGGTGTAGGCAGATCGCGCGGGTAACGAAACGAGCGGTTCTAGTTGACCCGCCTCCACGTCACCGTACCGACTCCACCGCTGGACGCGGTCGGAGTGATGTACTTCAGCTCGTCGTTGACGATGGGAGAGAGCAGACGCTT
>JBDUCU010000226.1:0-3185 GCA_040003315.1 Burkholderiaceae bacterium
GCGAGATTCTGTTTCAGAGCGGATTCCTTCGACCGCTGCACGCTTTGAAAATAGCGCGGCGCGGCGACCGTGAGCAGCAGCGAAATGATGGTCAGCACCACGATAAGTTCGATCAGGGTAAATCCGCCGCGGGTTTTCACTCGATCACCAGTCATGATAGCGAATGCCGTTGATGCCGACGCCCGACGACAACGAGTGCACGTCATAAACGTCGTCGCCCTCGCGCGGAGCTTCGGGCGGGCTCGCGTAAGCGCGCTTGCCCCAGGTTTGCGCTGCGGTCATTTCCGCATCGATAGCAAAAGGATCGCGCGGCAATCGGCGGAGGAAGTAAATCTTTTTTCGGTCCGCGCTTTTTTGATCGGCCACGCCATCGACGAGCAGCGCCAGCGATTTGGGATAGCCGGTTTCCAAATCGCTGTGTGCGATGCGGCCCTCGTCCGCGGCGCGCTTGTAGTCGTCGAGCGCGGTGCGTATCTGTCTCAGCGCCTCCTGCAGCTGCTGCTCTCTGGCCCGCTTGACCGACAGCTCGGTCAAGGGCAGCGCCGCGCTCGCCAATATCCCGACGATGGCGACCGTGATCACCATTTCGATCAGCGTGAACCCCACGGGACACCTGCGAATAGGGAACGCGAGCGTCATGGCACCAGCTTCATCAGCTGCGGCGGGGGCGGAGCAACGGCCACCGGCGCGCCTGCAGCATTCTTCACCGCGACGTTTTCGATCCGGAACTCCGTGTCCGCGGGCGTCTTGGTGACCGGCTTGAAGCGCACGTTGATCACGGTCGGCGTTGCGTTGTCGCCGGTGGCAACGAATTGGACCGTCATGCGTCCTGGCGTTTTCCCGCCTCCTCCGCCGTCGAGCACCCGCGGGTCGTACACCAGATCGAACTGGCCCGCCCGTAATTGAGGAGAGGCTTGGATCAAAATGCCAACCTCCTGATCGAGCTTGGCCATGTCATTTACAGTCATAATGAGGCTGGCTTGAGGCACGTATTCTGCCGGGGGCGGCGCAATCGGCTCAGGCGCGACGGCTACCAGGCTCGTAGCGAACTCCGAAGGGGACGAAGAGATCGCCAGGGCGCCCGGCGCGGTGGCGCTGATCTGGAGCGGTGGAAGTCCCGCTGCCGCATCCGTGCCGCCATTGAATTCCGCCGAATGGAATCCGGGCCTGATGATGTTGCGCACGATGCGCGGCGTGATCAGCAGCACGATCTCCGTTTTAGTCCGGTCGCCCCGGTGCGTCGAGAACAGCCTGCCGATCAGAGGCAGGTCGCCGAGACCCGGCACCTTGCTGGCATTGTTGCGATCTTCATCGTTGATAAGCCCCGCGAGCACCTGCGTTTCGCCGTTTTTCAGACGCAACGCCGTGGTGGCGTTGCGCGTCCCTACCTGGTACGTGAGCACCCCCGAACGATTGGTGATTTCGCGCACGATATTGCTGACCTCGAGTCCGACTTTGATCGACACTTCATCGTCGAGCTGCACGTTCGGCTCGACGTCAAGCTTGAGACCGATATCGAGGTAGCTGACGTTTTGCGATACGCCGACGTTCGCCGTCGAAGTCGTCGTGATTACCGGCACCTTGTCGCCAATGTGGATTTTGGCTTTCTCGCGGTTTTTGACGCGGATGCGCGGGTTCGCCAGCAGGTTGACGTCGCTCGATTCGCTGCGCAGGTTGAGTGTCGGGTTAGGCGATACGCCGACCTGGTTCGCCGAGGGGCCGCCGCGCAGGATGTCGAGCGTCAACTGGCTGGTGGTCGTCGTGCTGTCCGTTGTCGCCACCGGCCCCGTTGCCGTTGACACCACGGTCGTCGGGTTTGGCACAATGTTCAGCACCGTGAACTGGTTCGGATATTGAATGCCGAGTTCCTGCAGCTTGCTGCGCTTGACTTCCAGCACTTCAACCTCGAGCATGACCTCCGGCTCGGCGAGATCCTGCGCGGCGATCAGCTTTTCCGCCATGCGCACAGCCTCCGGCGTGTCGCGCATGATCAGCAGATTGAGCTTTTCGTCTATGAATACAGTGCTGCTGCGGATCATCGTTTTGATCATGGTTTGCGTCTGCTTCGCATCCGCATTGCCCAGATAGAAGCTGCGCACGACGAGCGATTGATATTCCTTGGACTTGGCCGGGGTGTTCGGATAAATCAGCACTGAATTTTCGTTCAGCACCTTGCGCTCGAGCTGGTTGGTGACCAGCAGCAGCTTGACGGCGTCCTCGATGTTCGAATTGCGCACGAAAATCGTAACGCGAATATCGGGCCGCACGTCTTTGTCGAACACGAAATTGACGCCCGCGGTGCGCGAGATCATCTCGAATACGGTCCTGATGGGCGCGTCCCGGAACTCGAGGGTGATCGGTTTAGGGGCCGCAGGCTTGAGCGCGGGAGCCGCCGCTGCTGCGGACTGCGCGCGGTCCGCCAGCCGGCGTTCAAGTGCGCGGGCTTCGGGCAGATCGGGGTTTTCGGCCAGCACCGCGCGCAGCTTTGTTTCTGCGCCCCGGCTGTCTCCCTTGTCCAGCAGCTGCACGGCCTGCGCGAGCAGTTGCTTGAGCCGCGTGTCCGCGTGCAGGCGCTGCAAGCCGGTCTTGGCGCGTGCATTCTCGGCGTCGAGCGCCAGCGCTTTCCCATAGGCGCGCTCGGCGCCCGCGACATTGCCCTGCGCGCGCAACGTATCGCCCTTGGCAAGATAGCGCGCCAAAAGCAATTCACGCTGCCGCACAAGCGTCGCGCGATACTCCTGGTTTTTGGGGTCCTCCTTGACCGCCTCCTCGAGGCGCGCGATGCCCTCTTCGGTCTTGCCTTCGTCAAGCAGGCGCTTGCCGTCGTTGAATTTGCCGCCGAAGCAGCCCGCCAGCGTGATAATCAGCAGCGTTGTCAGTGTTGGCCTTGCCGATTTCAATTGGCGCTCCCGATCGTCAGCGATTGCTGCAGGTTGAGTGGCAGATACGTCAGCAGCATCACGTTGGACTTGATGTCGTCGACCTGGTAAGTGTTGTCGAGCTTGTCACCGCTGCGTACCGCGTAATTGCGTTCCTGCCTGGTGAGGAACACAACGATCTGTCCCTCATCCACCATCTTGCCGATATAGGTGTAGGGCAGCGGCGGCGCTTGCGGGGGCGACGGCGGCAGGTTGCTTTTAGTCGGCGGCGGAGCCCAGGACCGCGGCTCGAACGCATTGGTTATC
>JBDUCU010000227.1:0-3181 GCA_040003315.1 Burkholderiaceae bacterium
CCATCGCGATCGCGGTTCTGTTTGCGCTGGAGCGGGCGTTTCCGTTGCGCAAACAGAAACTGCCGCTCGGTCGGCGCCTTGTCGTCAATTCGGTGGTCTCGGTCCTCGCCATTGCCGCCGCGATGATGATCGTCCGGCCGGTAGCCTCCTGGCTGCTGGGCGAAGTGTCCCAAAACGGTTGGGGGCTAGCCGGGATAGGAGGAATGCCGGTAATGCTGCAGGGTGTCGTAACGTTCTTGCTCCTCGATCTCTCGTTCTACTACTGGCATCGGGCGAACCATGTCTGGCCGTTCCTGTGGCGCTTCCATAACGTGCATCACGTGGATCCCGACCTCGATGTCAGCACCTCCATCAGGTTTCACTTTCTCGAGATTGCTTTTTCCGCGGCGTTTCGCGCCCTGCAGGTGATCGTGATCGGAGGAGAGCCGTGGATGTTTGTCGCGTATGAAAGCGCCTTTCAGCTGAATATCTTGTTTCAGCACAGCAATATTCGGCTGCCGATCACGATCGAGCGCTGGATCGTTCTGGTTCTGGTCACTCCCCGGATGCACGGTATTCACCACTCGAAACGTTTTTACGACGTGAATTCGAACTGGTCGTCGGTGTTTAGCTGGTGGGATCGGTTGCACGGCACTCTGAACCTCCACGTACCCCAGGCGGCGATAGACATCGGTGTGCCAGGCTATTCGCAGCCGCGGGACAATCAGATCCTGCAACTGCTGCTGATGCCGCTCAAGCCTCAGCGCAACTATTGGAGCGCGGAATGGAAAGTTCCTTATCCGGTTGAGCGCGATGCGAAGAACGTGCTACCGGAATAGGTCTGTCGGCGCGATGGCGCATCGGCAACCAGACCCGCCGCGGCAGCGCAACTTTAAAGGTCCACTGCGCGCGGCGCCACGATGCGGTACCGTCGATCCGGAAGATGACGCCTGGATGGTTGCGCGCGGGTCAAGAGCCTGCGATCACGGCTGCTGATCCTCCATCGCTGGGGCTGCCACGGCCATGGCGAGCCACTCTGACGGGACATGTCCTAAGTCAGCCGGTTCGTCCACATCCACCAGCGTCGCAAGTTCCGTCCAGCGAAGGCCTGCGCGCAGAAGTTGCTCCCGAATCGAGGATGTGACTGCGGATGTGCTCCAGGGAATCCCGGCAAAGACCTCATCGATCGCAGCGAGCGCCTCGCGTCGAAAGCCAGTTAATGCGAATCCTCCGTCGGCGGTCGGCACGAAGACACTGTCCACCCCGGCGGCAAGCGCGGCGTCGGCATCGCGCAGAACGTTGGCATCGAGCGCCGGACAATCGGTTCCAAGGAGCAGCGCTCGAGAGGATGACCGCAGCGCCTCCGACAACGCCGATCGTATTCGCTCGCCCAGATCGCCGGATCCCTGCGCGACACATGTCGCACCCAGACGCGCGGCCGCTGCTTGAAGCGCCGGGTGTCCAAAGTCGGGCGCGCAATGCAATTGAACGGGTCCCAGCCTCGCCTCCGCGGCGATCTGCAGCGCATTCTCGAGCATGCACAGTGCCAGCCGTGCGGCGCCTGCCGGGCCGAGCGCGGGGATCAACCGTGTTTTCACGGCGCCGGGAACCGGTGCCTTGGCAAAGATGATGACTGTTGTCGAGCCCACGGAAAACCGCTATTGATACAGTCGCGCAAGACGCTCGGGCGCCACCTCGAAAAAATAGAGCAACCGTACCCACCACATAAGAATGATGGTGCGCATGACGCCGCGCGTGTCCCAGCGCCGCCCCGATGTGATTACCGGAGCGACGAGACGCAACGGAGGCCCGCGTCGCAAGAGTCGCGAAGAAAACTCGACGTCTTCCATGAGCGGTTGATCGGGAAACCCGCCAAGCGCGTCGAAAGCCTGTCGAGTGGCAAATATGGCTTGATCGCCGGTGGCGATGCCGGTGACGCGGGATCGCAGGTTCATCAGCCAGGCGATGACGGGCAGCGAGCGCGAGCTTCCTTGAATGCGAACGTCAAAGTGACCCCACTCGACGCCGCTGGCCGCGAGCCCATCCAGAATCAGCGCGTCGGCATCTTCGGGAAGGCGCGAATCCGCGTGCAGAAATAAGAGCACCGGCGCGTGCGCTGCCAAGGCGCCCGCATTCATCTGCCGCGCCCGGCCACGTGGCGCCGCGATGACCTGATCGGCGCCGGCGTCGCCGGCGGCGATCTCGGACGTACCATCCGCACTGCCGCCATCCACGACGATCACTTCGACGCCGCGCCGGCGATACGCCGTGAGCGATGCAAGAACACTTCCGATAAGCTCGCCTTCATTCAATACGGGAATGACAATCGTCAGACCCGCAGTGAAACTGGGAGCGGAAGATTCGGACACTTGCATCAGCTTTGATCCCCTCTCCGCCAGGCGAGATAGCGCGCGGCAAGCGCAAGCCCGCGCCTCGACGCGTGTGCCCGTTTCCAGTTTCCGGCCGCGTACTTGTTCGCCTCGGCAAGCGTCGGATAGGTGTGGAGAGTCGCGAAGACACCGTTCAGCCCGATGCCATGCTTCATTGCCAAAACGTATTCCGCCAAAAGATCGGCCGCATGTTCTCCGACGATCGTAACGCCCAGAATGCGATCCTTGCTGGGCACGGTGAGAACCTTGACGAAGCCGGAAGTGGTCTCGTCGACAATGGCGCGATCCAGCTCATGGAGGTCGTATCGGGTGACTTCGAAGGCGATTTTCTTCTCCATCGCGTCCATTTCATTGAGCCCTACGTTAGCAACTTCGGGATCGCTAAAGGTTGCCCGTGGAATCACCGAGTAGTCCGCCTTGGTGCGCCACAAGCCATCCAGGAGCGCGTTGGTGGATGCGATCGTGGCCTGGTAAGCCGCAGTGTGCGTAAATTGAAACGGTCCGGCGACGTCGCCGCAGGCATAAATGTTCGGGTAGAGCGTCTGCAGATAGGCGTCCGTTTCGACCGTTCGGTTGTCGCGAACGGGAATTGCAAGTTCTTCGAGACCGAATCCTGTCACGCGCGGCGCACGCCCCACGGCGCAAAGAATGGCATCGTATTCGAGTGACTTTTCCTGCCCGCCGGCGGCGACGATCAGCGATCGGGAGTTGGCGTCTTGCTCGACGCGCATCGCCTTGTGCCCGGTCAGCAGCGTAATCCCATCCGCAGCCAACGCGGCTTCGACGACCGCAGCAACGTCGGGATCCTCACG
>JBDUCU010000228.1:0-3156 GCA_040003315.1 Burkholderiaceae bacterium
GCGCCGGTGCAGACATCGCGGCCTGGATGTCGTACGCCGTCAGCAAGAAATTTTCGCGCGAGCCTCAGAAATTCGGCACCGGCCACGTCGAAGGCATCGTCGAATCAGGCTCGGCCAACAACAGCGCATTGGCCGGCGCCTGGATTCCCGCGCTGGTGTTCGGCATCCCCGGGGATTCGATCACCGCCATCGTGATCGGCGTGCTGTACATGAAGAACATGAATCCGGGTCCGACGCTGTTCACCACCAATCCGCAGAACATCTACGCGGTATTCCTGCTGTTCATCGTCGCCAACATCATCATGGTGCCGCTCGGCATGCTGTGCATCAAAGTATCCAAACAGATCCTCAAGGTACCGCGCCGCGTTCTGATGCCATTGATTCTGGTGTTCTGCATCGTCGGAACGTTTGCGACCAACAACTCGGTGTTCGACATCGGTGTGATGCTGGTTGCCGGCTTGATCGCCTATCTGCTGGAAGAGAACAGATTCCCAATCGCGCCTGCCATTTTGGGCGTGGTGCTCGGCGGCATGCTGGAGGAGAACTTCATCACGTCGATGATCAAAACAGAAGGCAACTTGTTCGAGTTTGTGGCCCGGCCGATCGCAGCCGCGCTGGCCGCAGTCACGCTTCTTGTCTGGTTCTCCCCGCTCGTGATGCACAGAGTGCGAGCGCGGCGCGCCGGTTTCCGAAGCAACGATAGCGTTGCTTGACTTGAGGCTTCCGGCCTAACATCCGCACACTTCGCGCCAAGACAATGACGCGCGAGGACAACCGTGGAGGAACAGATGAAAATTTTCAAGAAGATTGCATGTCTTGCCGCCGGTGTGTTCTGCATCGCGGCCGCGCCAATGGCAATGGCGGCTGACGACGCGGCGACGATTCGCGCGAATACCGAGGCCTGGTTCAAGGCTTACAACGCCGGCAACGCCGACGCAGTCGCTGCGCTCTACGCGGACGATGCCGTCATCATGCCACCGGGCTCATCTCCGGTGAGCGGACACGCGGCGATCAAGCAGTTTCTCGTCAAGGATAGTGCCGGCTCGAAGTCGGCCGGGGTCTCGCTGGCGCAAGGCAAGCTCAACGATGTCGGTATCAAAGACGACATGGCGTGGCACTCGGGAACGTATTCAGTGATGAAGGGTGGGGCCGCCGTCGATACCGGCTCATACATGGAGGTTCTGCGCAAGAAGGGCGGCAAGTGGCTCATCGTGCGCGACATCTGGAACTCGTCGACACCGCCACCCGCATCTGCTGCTGCGCCGACGCCACCACCAGCACCGGCGCCGGCTGCACCCGCGAAGAAATAACTCGTGATCGCAAGCGACGCCGTCAGCGTCGCTTGCTGGCCCACGCTTCGTACGCGGCCTTGTTCGTTTCGTTCGGTGGGTACAGGCCTGGCAGCGCTTGGCCTGACTCCACCTGCTGCATGATCCAGCCCTCGAGGCGCTCTTGTTCGACGGCTTCTTTGATCACAGTGTCCAACAGCGCGGCGGGTATCAGCACTGCGCCGTCGTCATCAGCCACCACCACGTCGTTTGGAAACACGGCGACGCCGCCGCAGCCGATCGGCTCCTGCCATCCCACGAATGTCAGTCCAGCGACTGAAGGCGGTGCGGCAACACCGCTGCACCACACCGGCAGGTCGGTGCCGAGCACGCCGGCCACGTCGCGCACCGTGCCGTCTGTGATCAAAGCGGCAACGCCGCGCTTTTTCATGCGTGCGCACAGGATGTCACCGAAGATGCCGGCGTCGGTGACACCCAACGCATCGACCACCACCACGCAGCCCGCGGGCATCTCTTCGATCGCCGCGCGCGTGGAAATCGGCGCACCCCACGATGCCGGCGTTGCCAGGTCTTCGCGCGCGGGGACGAAGCGCAATGTGAAGGCGCGACCGACGACGCGCACCTGCCCGGAACGCAGCGATCGTGATCGGCGCATCCACACATTGCGCAGCCCTTTCTTCAGCAGTACCGTGGTGAGCGTCGCTGTCGTCACACCCGACAGCGCACGCACTGCGGCTTCGTCCATCGGTTGGGGATCGGTACCCATCAGGGCTCCTGTCGAATAATTGAATAAGTGCAGAGTTCGGATCAAGGCCAGTCTACGGCCCATCGCAGCATCAGCGAGGGAGTCGAATGAATGCCTTGGATCCGCGCGTAACGCCGCGCGAGATCGTGCGCCACCTGGACCAATATGTAATTGGCCAGGATGAAGCCAAGAGGACACTAGCGGTCGCTGTCTACGCGCATTACAAAAAGCTCGCACTGTCTCGGCACGAAGGGCTGGAAATCACCAAGAGCAATGTGCTGTTGTTGGGTCCAACCGGTACCGGCAAAACGCTGCTCTGCGAATCGCTCGCGCGCCTGCTGAAGGTTCCGTTCGTCACTGCGGACGCCACCTCGCTCGCGCAGTCGCGCTACGTCAACGACGAGATCCAGGCCATTCTCGAGCGTCTGCATGACAAGGCCGAAGGCGAGGTGACGCGAACCCAGCATGGCATCGTGTTCATCGATGAGATCGACAAGCTGAAATCGGCCTCGGCCGCGTCCGATCGCGGTCCGTCAGGCGAGAGCGTGCAGCATGCGCTGCTGAAGATCATGGAAGGCGCGCCGGTGCGCCTTGCGAGCGGCGAGTACCTCGACACCACGCACGTTCTGTTCATCTGTGGCGGCGCGTTCGTCGGACTCAACGCGATCATGTCAAACAACCAGGGCTTCGGGTTCATCGCCACGTCGGAAGAGGACAACCGGAGGATGATTGAGCGGCTGAACGAACGCGTGAAACCGACCGACCTCGTCGAATTCGGCCTGATCCCTGAATTCAGCGGGCGCCTCACCACCGTTGCGCGCCTGCGCGATCTGTCGCGCGACATGCTGGTCCGGATCATGACCGAGCCGCGCAACTGCATCTACCGGCAGTTCCAGGCGATCCTGAAGGTTCAGGGCGTCGACCTCGTCGTGGCCCCGCGCGCATTCGAGGAGATTGCCGACCTGGCCGTCGAATATAAGTCGGGGGCACGCAGCCTGCGCGGTCTCTTCGAAGAACTAATCGCACCCGTGCTTTATGCAGTACCCGACCATCCGGAAATCAAACGCGTCGAGCTGTCGTCGATCTTTGCGGAGCCACGCTACCTGCGCGCAGGCTGACGCG
>JBDUCU010000229.1:0-3145 GCA_040003315.1 Burkholderiaceae bacterium
ACGCTGGAGAAAAGTCGACCAAGGTCTACGGTCCGGACGTCTGGCTGCCCGAGGAAACCCTGGACATCGTCAAGGAGTACGTGGTGTCGATCAAGGGCCCGCTGACGACACCGGTCGGCGGTGGGATACGCTCGCTGAACGTCGCACTGCGGCAGCAGCTCGACCTCTACGTCTGCCTGCGCCCGGTGCAATACTTCGCCGGCGTCCCCAGCCCGGTCAAAGCGCCGGAAAAAGTGAACATGGTGATTTTTCGCGAGAATTCGGAGGATATTTACGCCGGCATCGAATGGGCGGCGGAATCCGCCGGCGCGAAAAAAGTCGTCGATTTCCTCATCAAGGAGATGAGCGTCAAGAAAATTCGTTTTCCCACGACCTCCGCCATCGGCATCAAACCGGTGTCGCGCGAAGGCACCGAGCGTCTGGTGCGCAAGGCGATCCAGTACACGATCGACAACGACCGCAAGTCTCTGTCTATCGTGCACAAAGGCAACATCATGAAGTTCACCGAGGGCGGCTTCCGTGACTGGTCGTACGCGCTGGCGCAAAAGGAGTTCGGCGCGCAATCGATCGACGGCGGGCCCTGGTGCAAGTTCAAGAATCCGAAGACCGGACGCGAGATCATCGTCAAGGACGTCATCGCCGACGCGTTTCTGCAACAGATCATCCTGCGTCCCGAGGATTACGACGTGATCGCCACCCTGAACCTCAACGGCGACTATATCTCCGACGCGCTTGCGGCGCAGGTCGGCGGCATCGGCATCGCCCCGGGCGCCAACATGTCCGACACGGTGGCAATGTTCGAAGCGACGCACGGCACTGCGCCCAAGTACGCCGGCAAGGACTACGTCAATCCGGGATCGGAGATTCTTTCCGCAGAGATGATGCTGGTGCACATGGGGTGGAAGGAGGCTTCGGAGCTGATCGTCAAGAGCCTGGAGAAGGCGATCGCGGATAAGGTTGTAACCTACGATTTTGCGCGCCTTATGCCCGGCGCGACACAGGTTTCCTGTTCCGGGTTCGGCCAGGCGATGATCGAAAGAATGTGACCGGGGCAGCAACGCGGGAGCGTGCGACGAGCACCCGACGGGGTCCCGGCAAATGCGGGAACCGCATGTCGCCCCAGACACCCGGATGAGGTGAAGACGCCGCGGAATTCCGTTTTCAGGTGAATAACGGCGGCGAGGACGATCTGCGCAGCTAGTTGCGTCGACCGGAATCTACGATGCGCGCTCGCCAGCCGAGACACGCTTGCACGTCGCAACCGCCCCAGCCGGTTTCTCCGGCGCGCTTGATTCCAAGGGTGTCGGCGCCGCGCGGAGTGAGCCGGCCGCAGCATCCCGAAACCGCGGATCGCAGGATTTGAACCCCTGGCCGTTCTGATTGCCAAAGGTGATTCGCATCGGCGGTAGCCACTTGCGGCAGCGAGCGTTTTGGACAGCCTCCGGGAGAAGGACGCTTTTGCAACAGTCGGCCGCGAAATTCGCGCCTCGCCGCGCGCAAACCGCCTTGCTCTTGAAAAATCTGTTGCTATCATCAACCTTTGGATATCGAACGGGAAGGTTCCTGGGCGGCAATGGCCAATCGCGAACAGGAAGGCAACGTTCTTGAGGTACAGAAGACCCGGCTTAAACCCCCGCCCCTGTACAAGGTTATTCTTCTCAACGACGATTACACGCCGATGGACTTTGTGGTCGTCGTGTTGCAGACTGTATTCGCGATGAGCCGGGAGAAGGCGACTCAGGTCATGTTACAGATTCACCGCGAGGGCATAGGAGTGTGCGGAACGTACACCCGGGAGGTCGCCGCGGCAAAGGTAGATCAGGTGCTGGACTTCGCTCGGAAGTATCAGCATCCGCTTCAGTGCACCATGGAGGAGACTTGAACGTTAATCCATCGTTGGCGCGGGCAAACCGCCGGCGCGGCGATGAGATCGGGACCGAACTATGATTGCGCAGGAACTGGAAGTTTCCCTCCACATGGCTTTTGTCGAAGCTCGGCAGAAGCAGCACGAGTTCATCACCGTCGAGCACCTGCTGCTCGCGATGCTCGACAATCCGTCGGCAGCCGAGGTGCTGAAAGCCTGCGGGGTCGATCTCGACGAACTCCGTGGTGTGCTGACCGACTTCATCAACGAGCACACGCCGCGTTTGTCGCCGCACTCGGACGCGGACACCCAGCCGACTCAAGGTTTCCAGCGTGTCATTCAGCGCGCGATCCTGCACGTCCAGTCGTCCGGTAAGAAGGAAGTCACCGGCGCCAACGTGTTGGTCGCGATCTTCGGCGAGAAGGAATCGCACGCCGTCTATTTCCTGAACCAGCGGGGCGTCACGCGGCTGGACGTGGTCAACTACATCGCCCACGGCATCACCAAGCACGCGCAGCAAAAGGCGGACAAGGCGGAGTCGTCGAAGGAAGAAAGCGACGGCGACGCGCAGCCCGCAGGGGCGCTCGACGCTTACACCGTCGACCTCAATCATCTGGCCAAGCAGGGCAAGATCGATCCCTTGATCGGCCGCGAGCACGAGCTCGAACGCGTCATCCAGGTGCTTTGCCGCCGGCGCAAGAACAACCCGCTGCTGGTCGGCGAGGCGGGCGTAGGCAAGACCGCGATCGCCGAAGGCCTCGCGCGCCGGATCAACGAAGGCAACATACCCGAGCTGCTCAAGGATTACGTCGTCTATTCGCTGGACATGGGCACGCTGCTGGCCGGCACCAAGTATCGCGGCGATTTCGAGCAGCGACTCAAGGCAGTGCTCAAGCAGCTCATCGACAATCCGAAGTCAATACTGTTCATCGACGAGATCCACACCATCATCGGCGCCGGCGCGGCGTCGGGCGGCACGCTGGACGCATCCAATCTGCTCAAGCCGGCACTGTCGACCGGAGCGCTCAAGTGCATCGGCGCGACGACGTACAACGAATACCGCATCATCTTCGAGAAGGACCACGCGCTTTCACGGCGATTCCAGAAGATCGACGTGCCGGAGCCGTCGATCGCCGAGACCATCGAGATACTCAAGGGCCTGAAGTCACGCTTCGAGCAGCACCACGGCGTGAAGTACGCGCCGGCGGCGCTGACCACCGCGGTGGAGCTCGCCGCGCGCTTCATCAACGACCGGCATCTGCCCGACAAGGCCATCGACGT
>JBDUCU010000230.1:0-3132 GCA_040003315.1 Burkholderiaceae bacterium
GGGCAGCCCCGATCCGCTGAGCGGCCGGTCACCGATGCGCTGAGCGCCGGCGCCCGTAGTGCCCTGAGGGCGAACGGGACTTCAATCTCAACTTTGGAGTCCCACATGTCAAAAACCATTAAAACAAACGTCACGTAGCAGTCGTTGCCCAGTCACATCGGTGTTTCTATTGCGCCGCGCCGATCTGGGAGCGTAGTCCTGATCAATTCGCCTCGAAGCATGGAATTACGCGGGGGCAGGCAGGATTCCTTCGCTGCACAGCAGAACACTTTGAGTCCAAAAGCGAAGGTGGCTCGAATGCCGCAGTCAATATCGTGGCTGCCTGCTTGTTCTGCAACCGCACAAGCCACAGGGCTGCAGCGCCACTTGCGCCAGCCGCCTATTTGCGGCGAGTGCGCTCGCGCGTAACGCGGGGTCGCTGGCTCCCGGCTGGTTTGGCCCGACTCTGTCAGAAACCCACTGTAAGCACCTAGCACCGCATAACGACGCCAGTGTAATTATTTGTATTAGGCGAGAGGTTACCGGCTGGAGTCAACCATAGCGGTGGTTTACGAGTGTTCGCTGTCAGGCGCCTCAACTCCTTCTTATCTGCTCTGCCTTCGGTCCGTTGCTGTGGAGACATGTCGCTAAGTCGTGATTGATTAGCTGCCGTGGGCAAAATCCGATACCTCGGGTTGAGCCGTCCCGCGACACCTGATACGATCGAATTTCCAATCGCGCAGGTGGGACGTTGCCTGCGATGCGGTAAAAAGGAGTGGCGATGACCACTATTAGGTTGGGACTGTTCCAGGAATCGACCGACCGATTCACCTTCGCGCTTCACGCAGACACGTCGCCTATGCGCTTGTACCAGGAGTTCAGCGCGCACGACTTGCGCACCGCCATCATGGAACGCCCGGGAAGCGGCGCGAGCGTCCAACTCGTGAGCGTTCCTGCCGAAGTCTCGCAAATCCGCGATCTGGTCTTCGAGAGGATGTCGCGCGAGCCCGAGAGCATAGTCACAGGTGGCATGATGGCGCTGGATACTGTGAGCGACTCGTGGCACTTGACCGTCCTGCGTGACTTCATGCCCAGCTATCACGTCGCGTTGGCATTTTCGTTCTTTCCGCTGCGCGTGTCGTTCGGAGAAGGCAACCTCGTTCATAACGCATACGACGTGGCTCCCGAGGCGGACGCGGGGGCTGCGTGGTACATGCTGTGTCCGGCTGTTGCGGCACAAGCGGCGTCGATCGTCTTCCGCGATGCGCCGACGGGTGCAGATGCGTGCGCTCTGTTGGCGAAGTACCCAGGCGTGGTGCGTTACCTGCTGGGCTTGGGCGACACCTTCAGCCTTTCGGATGTCGAGCAGCTGGCCCGCAGGCGCCAAGTCACCTCATCGGTCGTCAGTGCGGCCGCGCAAAGTTCCGACGGCGAGGATCGGTCGTGGTTGTATCGCGTGAAACTGAGCGAGCGCGCGGTCGCAAGCGCTGAACTGCTTGCGGTCAGTTATGCCCGCGAAAACGAAGCACCTTGCAGGATTGCGCAGCCGCCCGCCACGCGATGGTCTACGCAAAACAGGCAATCGAATACCGGGAAGGGCAGATCGAACGTTTTGCCCATCATCTTGCGCTGCTCGAGTTGTGCGTTGAATACGATATCGGCTTGTGGTCATGTCCTATGAGCGCGGACAGCGGAGAATGGCTGGACTCGGAGAGTGATAAGCCGTCTGACCAATGGTCCGTCGCGGTGAATCCCGAGTGAGGCCAGTGGCATGATTCCGCGCCATCAGGCGTTCTTGGCAGACAGCGCTGAGGTCAGCGGCACGGTGACGCGCTTCGCAATCGTGGACTGCAAACTCGATCCGACGCTGAAGGTCGCCGTGCTGAAGCTAGTGCTCGACTGGGTACTGAGCGAGCGGGCCGAGGGGCAGGCCTTGGGTGCTGTGGCGAGGCCATGGCGAGCGACTTTCTACAAACGTGACAAAGCGGGGCACTCCGCAACCGTCGCAGTCGTTGAGGTGACGGCGGCCGACGCAGTGGTGGAAGAGCGGGGTGCCGAAGGCCGACAGTTTCGATTTCACGTCGAGGTGGAGTTCGAACTGCCAGTGGATGTGCCGTTCCCTCCGCTTGAGACCACCATCCGCCGCGTCGAGGCTGTCTTCAGGTCGCCGTCTGGTGACATGATGGGATACACGGACTCGCCCGACGTGGACCCCGATCACGGCGAATTCCCGCCAGACATGAGGAGGTGGATTGAGATTGGCAGGACCGTGGTGCTCGGCAGCGCCGGCGTGGGCCTCAATCCGGAACTTGCAAGCTGGCTTGACCATGGAAGCAACCCGCTGGGCGGCGACAGCGTGGACGACACCTTTTCGCTACGGACAGGGCCTTCAGCGCCGGACGCGCTGATGAAGCCGACACGTAATGCGCGGGTATCGCTGCCCGCGGCGCGCCGCGAAGCGACGACGGTTATTGCTGACGCGCCGAAGGCGCTGGAAGCGCCTCAGATCGAACCCGTCGATGCCGCAGTGTTCTGTCCTCCGACGGTCAGTCGCGCGATGCCATTCCTCGTGCAGGTGTTCTTGTACTTGCCCGCGGAGACGGAAGTCGCGCGCGCACAGGCGCACGAGGCAGATACTGCGGCCGAGCGCCGCGGCGTGCTGTCCCTGCCGCTCGATCTCCCGCGCGGTACGCGGATCGACCTGCACCTGGAAATGCCGGGGCTGCCCATCGACGAGCCCGATGCGGTGCTCGTTTGGCGCGGCACGCTCGCCGCGGCGCAGTTCGAGGTCACGGTGCCATCCGATGCGTCGCTCGGCACGGCTATCGGCCGCATCCGATTCTCGATCGCCGGCGTGCCGGCCGGCACGCTGCGCTTCCTGGTCACCGTTGTCGCAGAAAACACCCATGAGGCCGCACGCGCCGCCGAGATGTCCGTGCAGCGCTACCGCCGTGCCTTCGTGTCGTATTCGTCCAAGGACCGCGCCGAAGTGCTGCGGCGTGTGCAAGCCTTCCGCATAGCCGGACTGTCGGTTTTCCAAGACGTGCTGGACCTCGAGCCCGGCGACCGCTGGGACCGGGAGTTGTATCGCGAAATCGACAACTGCGACGTTTTCCTGCTCTTCTGGTCCCGCGCGGCGGCCGCCTCGCCGTG
>JBDUCU010000231.1:0-3120 GCA_040003315.1 Burkholderiaceae bacterium
GTGCCGATCGAGCGGCCGGTGAAGTGTTCGCCGCTCGCTTCGGGCTCCACTGCAAGCACGTGGCCGATACCGAACTCCCGCGCGATCGGCGCCACGACATACTGATTGGTGCCGGTGACCAGCGCGAGCTCGTCACCGCGCTGTCGGTGCGATTGCACCAGGTCGCGCGCTTGCGTCCTGATGTGCGGGCGTACCTTCTCGTCCATGAACTCGCGGTGCCATGCATCGAGCGTGGCGCGCGGAAACAGCGACAGCAGCTCCATCTGGAAGGCGACATAGCCTTCAGCGTCGAAAGTGCCTGCGTGATACGTTCGAGCAAACTCGCGAATCCGCGCTCCGTACGCGGCAGCATCCAGTCCGCCTTTGCTGACGACCCAGAACGACCAGGTATCGGCGCTGTCGATCGGCAGCAGCGTGTGGTCGAGGTCAAACAAAGCGAGGCGCATCCGCGGCGTTGGCAAAGGGCGAAAGCGGCGATCTTACGGTGCGGTGTCCTGGCGGGCGTGCTCCGCCCACTGCTTGACCAGCGACACGGTAATGGCCCGCTTGACCGACAACGCGTAGGCATCCAGCGCATCGACGACGGTCAGCAGCGCACGCATGTCGCGTGGCATGTGGGTCAGCAGATAATCGACGACGTCCGCCGGTAATGCAACGCCGCGCGATGCAGCATGCGCGGTCAGCGCCTGCACCTTTTCGTCGTCGCTCAGCGCGTGTACCTGATACACCAATCCCCAACCTAATCGTGTACGCACGTCATCGCGCAAAGCGAGATGCATCGGCGCCGCATGGCCGGCACCGACAAACCGCGTCGCGCTGTTGGCACGAACTTCATTGAGCAGGATGAACAGTCGCTGCTGCTCCGTTTCGCTGCAGCGGTCGACGTCGTCGATCAAGTAAAGAGCTGGATGTGAAAGGGGTTTCGGCACGGTCGTCTGCCGCGCGTCCAGCCCAAGCGCCCGCAGCAAATGAGTGCGCCCCGAGCCGTTCTCGCCCCACAGGTAGACGAACTGTTCGCCGCCGCCCGCTGCAACTGCGCGCAATGCGGCGACGACTTCAGCGTTGCGGCCGACGACGAAGTTGCCGAGCGTCGGCCGCGGCGGTCTGATCAGATCCAGCGTCAACTGGTGAGGGGTCGTCATGGCCGGCCAATGCTACCGTTCCAACGATGGGGTCACTCGACTACAAGAAAGCGGGGGTCGACTACGCGCAGATCGATCCGGTGAAGGTCCTCGCGCAGCGGACCGCGGCAGAAACTGCGCACAATCTCGCACAACACGGGCTCGCCGAAGTCTCCGCATCGCGGGGCGAATCCGCTTACGTGGTGGACTGCGGCGATTTCTACATTGCGTCGATCACTGAATGCCTGGGCACCAAGGCATTGGTTGCCGACGCGATGCGCGCGCTTCCGGGTAACAACACCGGCCGCACCTACTACGACAGTATCGCGCAGGACACGCTGGCGATGGCGATCAACGACATCATCACAGTCGGTGCGACGCCGGTGTCGGTGCACGCTTACTGGGCTGCGGGCGGCAGCGAGTGGTTCGCCGATCAAGCGCGTGCGCGTGATCTGGTCGAGGGCTGGAAAATCGCGTGCGATCGCTGCGGCGTGTCGTGGGGCGGCGGTGAAACGCCAGCGCTGGCGGGCGTTGTCGAGGCCGGTCGTGCTGACCTGGCAGCATCGTGCGTCGGTATTGTGCGGCCGAAGTCTCGTCTGACGCTGGGCGATGCCCTTTCAGAAGGCGACGCAATCGTCCTGCTCGCCTCCAGCGGGATTCACGCAAACGGAATCTCGCTCGCGCGCAAGCTCGCCGAGCGATTGCCGCAGGGTTATGCAACGCGACTTGACGACGGCGCATTTTTTGGTGACCGGCTACTGACGCCGACGCTGCTGTATTCACCGGTGACTGCAGCGCTGGCGGCATCGGGGATCGTGCCGCATTACTGCGTCAACATCACCGGGCATGGGTGGCGCAAGCTGATGCGCCATCGCGGCGCGTTCACTTATCGGATCGACGCGCTACCCGCGGTCCCCCCGGTGCTGCGATTCATCCAGCAGCGCGCCGGGATCGACGACCGCGAGGCGTATGGCAATCTAAACATGGGGGCGGGCTTTGCCGTGTTCGTGCGCAACACCGACGCGCAACGGACGCTGGACGTCGCGCGCCGTGTCGGCGTCGACGCCATCGTCGCCGGCCGGGTCGAAAGCGGTCCGAAGCAAATCTTGATCGAGCCGTTGAAGCTCACCTTTACTGCCGACGATCTGCACGTGCGCGCGTGAGCTCCAGCGAGCGCGCGGATCTGCTGGTGGTCGGTGCAAGTTTTGCCGGCGTCGCATGCGCGATCGCTGCTGCGCGTGCGAACTTGCGCGTGATCCTGATCGAGCGCAAGACCGACGCCGGGCAGAAGCTTCATACCACCGGCATCGTCGTCAAGGAGGCAGCCGATGAGATTGCGCGGATCGGCCCGTTTCCACCGGAGCTGATCCGGCCGATCCGCGGGGTTCGACTGTACGGCTCACTGCTGTCGAGCGTGGCACTCGATTCCCCGGGCTATTTCTTTCTCGCAACCGATACCCCGAATCTGATGCGCTGGCTGGTCGAGCAGGCTACGCAGGCGGGCGTCGACGTCAGGCTTGGCACGCTCTTCACCGGCGCGCGCGAAGAGGCGGGCTCTATCGCAGTGGACAACGTCGGCAGCGTGCGTTTCATCGTCGGCGCGGACGGACCAACTTCAAAAGTCGCGCGCAGTTTCGGGCTCGGCGTCAATCGCGAGTTTCTGTTCGGCATCGAGGCGGAGCTGACCGGCGTTCATCTGACAGAGCCGCAGCGCTTGCACTGCTTTCTCGACCGCCGGCTTGCACCGGGCTATATCGGATGGGCTTTCGATGGTGTCGGCGTTACGCAAATCGGTCTGGCCGCCCGGCAAAGGCACGGCGGTGAAATAGTCGATCTCGATGCCTTCCTCGGCAAGCTCGCAGCAGTCTTCGATCTGTCCTCGATGCAGATCACTGCTCGCCGCGCAGGCCTGATACCGGTCGGGGGAGCGGTCGAGCCGATGGCCGGAAATCGTGTGTTGCTGGCGGGTGATGCCGCGGGGCTTGTTTCACCACTGACG
>JBDUCU010000232.1:0-3094 GCA_040003315.1 Burkholderiaceae bacterium
TCGTTGGAGACCCGCTCATGACCTGGAGGACTTCGCTGGTCGCCGTCTGCCGCTCCAGCGCCTCCTTGGTCTCGTTGAACAACCGCACGTTTTCGATCGCGATCACCGCCTGGTCGGCAAAGGTCTGCAGAAGCGCGATTTGCTTCTCCGAAAACAACCCCTCGGCATTCGCTACGACGATGGCGCCGATGGCGCGGCCCTCGCGCAGCATTGGTACGATCAGCAGCGTTTGATAGCCGGTGGCGATTGCCAATTCACGCGAGGTGGCAGGCGCCGTCGAATCGCTTTGCAGATGTTGGCGGTGGATGATCCGGCCTTCACGGATGGCGCGTGCCGCGAGGTGATCAGTGTCCAAGGGCATTGGAAACAGCCGTTGCGCCGCCGCCAGCCCTTTGCCCGCCCAGTTATTCGCGACGAGATGAATGAGGCCGCCTTCCAGCCGCAGGGCAGCGCTGTACACGGCGGCGCACAACCGCACGGCGCTCTGTACGATCGCATCAAAGATCGGCTGTGTATCGGTGGGCGAACTGCTGATGACCTTGAGAATCTCCGCAGTGGCCGTCTGCCGCTCGAGCGCTTCAGTCGCTTCATCCCGCGCGCGGCGCAGTTCGATCTCGTCCAGCTTGCGCTGGGTGATGTTGGCAACTGCGCCGACGAGCCGCGTGACCCGTCCCCCGGCGTTGCGCACGACGACGGCGCGGTCCAGGATCCAGGACCACTCGCCTGCTGCCTTGCGAATCCGGTACTCGTGCTCGAACTCCGAGCACCGGCTCTTGAAGACGGACGCGATCGCAGCCCGGTACCCTTCGAAGTCCTCACGATGCACGTGCGCGTTCCAGTCCGCCGGCGTGAGATTCCTGCCCGAAATCGCGAAAAAGTTCTTGGCGCGTTCCGACAGATATAGCGATCCGGTTTCGACGTCCCACTCGTAGATACCTTCGGTCGCCGCCTGAGTCGCGAGATTGAGGCGCTCCTGGCTTTCTTTCAACGCCTGAGCCACGCTTTTGAGTTCAGTGATGTCGCCGGTCGAGCCGATCATGCGAGTAACGCGGCCTTCGGCATCGCGCTGCGCGATTCCATGCTGCCGGGCCCAGCGCCAGACGCCATACCGCGCTCGGTACCGGTAGTCGCACTCGAAGCGTTCCGTCTCATTCCTGAAGTGAGCGAGGATCGCGGCATCATATGCGGCGAGGTCGTCGGGATGGATGCGCTGGCGCCATTCCGCAGGGGTCTTCACGCTGCGCGGCAGATGGAGCACGCTATAGATGCCTTCGGAATAGTAAATACTTCCGTTAGCGACGTCCCAGTCGTAGACGCCCTCGTTGATGGCGCGCATCGCCAACTCGAAGCGCTCGTCGCCGCCCGCCGAGGGTGCAACCGGATGCCGCCGCGTATGCGGCAGGGCCTCGTGCCCGCGCTTTTCGCCCTTCGCCATTGGCCTTGCCCCCCTCGGTACCCAAGCCATCGTCATCATAGTAGAGTACGCCACCACGAGCGCGCGTCAAGGATAGCCCATCATGGGCGGGAAATGCCATCTTCGTGGTGGGATGTTCAAGTCGACTCCGAGAAGACCGCCAGACCGAAGAACCGTGACTTTGTTTCGGATAAAGGGAAATTGGAATGAGCCTGCACGAAAGAAACTGGGAACAGGATTACGCCGACGGCCGGTTCGATTTTCTCGATCAACCGCACGAGCAATTGCGGCACGCCGTCATCTCCTGCCTCATCGCGCGGCACGCACCGGGGGAGGTGATCGATCTCGGCTGTGGGGGTGGCCAGCAACTGGGATGGCTGCGCCGAGAGGACGTGACACGCTATACCGGAGTCGATGTCTCGCCGACGGCCCTGGCCAGTATGCCGAAAAGTACGATTCCAACCGAAACGGTGGTGAGCTCCATCGAGGAATATCACCCGCCGGCACGCGAAATCGGCGCCATCATCTGCGCCGAAGCGCTGTACTTCCTCGAAGATCCGGTCGGTCCGTTGCAGAGAATCGCGCGCGAGGCGACCTCGACGAAGGCCATCATCGTTTCGCTTGTTGTTCCAAATGAGAGGAAGCCGAATTGGCGCAGCGACGTCGAATTCGTCTGGGATGCGTTCGAACACTCCGGACTGCCCCAGATCGACAAGATACGAGTCGGGAGCAGTGCGGCGCAAATTGCCTGGGACGTAGCTCTCTACCGCGTCGGCTGACACTTCCCGACACGCCGCATCCTGGCGTAGGGCGGCTCCCCGGGTCAGGTCGGCTTGTTGACCCGTGACCGGGTCAGCTGTGCTGTGGTATTGGCCAGCCTTGAGGCCAGTATCCTTATCAATTCGAGCGCGGCGTCCGGGTTCCCCCGAATGACACTAATGAATTGTTCCTTCGCAATGCGCAACGCTTCGACGCTCGCAGTGGCGGTAACGGTGGCGGTGCGCGGGATGTCGTCAAAAATTGCGATCTCTCCGACAAGCTCATTGGGCCCGAGAGTCCGGACCACAATCGGTCCGGAAGGTCCCGCCACGCTAACGTCGACTTGACCCGCAATCAATACGTACGCAGCGTCGCCGACTTCACCTTCCTTGAACATGACCTGACCCGCCTCGAATCGCAGGCGTTCGCTGCTGAAGCACAGCAGTTTCAGCATTGCCAGATCCATTTTCCTGAAGATCGATAGTCTTCTTACCAATTCGACTTCCTGATCGAGGCTCATCTCATTGCTCCTTTGGCCGCTTTCAGTTTCTAGCTAACAGTTCCTGCAATACACCGCCACTGTTACTGAGTTCGGCAAATTGACCGTGCTCCGCTACCCGGCCACCTTGCAAAACCAGCACCCGGTCGAACAACTCGCTCAGTTCCAGGTGTTGCAGCACCCAGACGACGCAGCGGCCTTTTTGCTGATCGAGGATGCGCGTGATGATCCGTCGCTGTGATGTGGGGTCCATCGCAGCTTCTGCCTGATCTAGCACCAGCACAGCCGGACGTTTCAGCAGTGCCCTGCCGATAGCGATCTTCTGCCGATCGGCGACTGGCAGCCGGGCCCCGGCCACACCGACCTGAAAGTCAAGCCCGACACTGACCACCGGCGAGCGCAGGGACAGCTGGTCCAGGACC
>JBDUCU010000102.1:0-10399 GCA_040003315.1 Burkholderiaceae bacterium
CACCGTGCGATTCATTGTCGAAAACTTCAGACTATTGGCCTCCATGTACGACAGCAGCCCCTGCCAGACTGTCGGCACGCCCGCCGAAAACGTCACCTTCTCGCTCTCGAACAACTCGTGCAACGACTTGCCGTCCAAATGTGGACCGGGAAACACGACCTTGGCACCGATCATCGGCGCGATGTAGGGAAGTCCCCACGCGTTGACGTGAAACATCGGCACAACGGGCAGGATCACATCGCGCGCGGAAAGGTTCAACCCATCGGGCAGCGCGGACGCCAGCGTGTGCAGGATCGTCGAACGATGCCCGTACAACACGCCCTTCGGGTTACCCGTTGTTCCCGATGTGTAGCAGAGCGACGACGCGAGGTTTTCGTCGAACTGCGGCCATTCGTATCGATCCGACTGTGTACCAAGCACGTCCTCGTAGCTGATCAGATCAGCTCGCTGCGGCGGCATCCGGCCGGGATCCGCCAGCGCGACCCAGTGTTTGACACCCTTGCAGAGCGGCGCGATCGCCTGGATCAGCGGCAGAAACGTCAGATCAAAAAACAGCGCCCGATCCTCGGCGTGATTGACGATCCATGCGATCTGCTCCGGGTGTAAGCGGGGATTGATCGTATGCAGCACGCTGCCCGCGCCCGACACCGCGAAATAGAGCTCCATGTGTCGATAGCCGTTCCAGGCCAGCGTTGCAACACGATCCCCTTCAGCGATGCCCAGCTGCCCGAGTGCATTGGCCATTTTCCGCGCGCGGCCGTGCAGCTCGCGATAGGTCGTGCGGTGAGTGTCGCCCTCTACTCTGCGAGAAACGATTTCTGCATCGCCATGATGCCGATCGGCGTGCTCGATCAGCGACGAAATCAGAAGCGGCATCTGCATCATCAAGCTTTGCAACATCTGAGTCGTCTCCTGGCGGCCGCTGAATTTGTAAAGGGGGCGGTCTCGGCCTCATATGCTGGTGATTCGCGCAGTCGCCGTCAAGCTTCTATCTACAATGGGCGCGCCTTGGAGAAAGCCGTGGATTTATCGATCGCTGAAGAAGTTCTGACCCCGCCTGCGTCTGCGGTGGACTTTGGCCTGCGCTTCGACAACTCGTTCGGCCGGCTGCCCGGGGCGTTTTACACGCGACAGCAGCCTGCCGCCGTGCCCGACCCTTACCTGGTTGGCGTCTCCGCGCCTGCGGCAGCGTTGCTCGGCATCGACCCAGCCCAGTTCGATCGGGCGGACTTTGTCGCAGCGCTAGCGGGTAACCGGACGATTTCAGGCGCTGATCCGCTCGCCGCGGTCTACGCAGGGCATCAATTCGGCGTCTATGTGCCGCGGCTCGGCGACGGCCGTGCCCTGCTGCTCGGCGAAGTGATCGGCCCGTCGGGTGCGCATTGGGAACTGCAGCTCAAAGGATCCGGCAAGACTCCCTATTCGCGCATGGGCGACGGACGCGCGGTGCTGCGCTCGTCGATCCGCGAATTTCTTGGCTCCGAAGCTCTGCACCACCTCGGGATTCCGACCACGCGTGCGCTGGCGGTCGTCGGCTCCGACCAACCGGTGATTCGTGAGACCGTCGAAACCGCTGCGGTCGTACTCCGAATGTCGCCCAGCTTCATCCGCTTTGGCTCGTTTGAATACTTTTACTGGACCCGTCAATACGAAGCGCTGCGGCAGCTTGCCGATTACGCGGTCGAACGTTTCTACCCCGAGTGTCGCGACAGTCCCGCCCCTTACTTGGGCTTTCTTGAGCAGGTCGCGCGCCGCACCGCACGACTCGTTGCCCATTGGCAAGGTGTCGGGTTCTGCCACGGAGTATTGAACACCGACAACATGTCGATCCTCGGGCTCACGATCGACTATGGCCCGTTCGGCTTCATGGATTCGTTTGACGCCGGATACATCTGCAATCACAGCGACGTCAACGGGCGCTACGCGTACCAGATGCAGCCGCAGATCGCCCACTGGAACCTGTACGCGCTGGGGCAGGCGTTAATGGCGCTTACGGAGGATGTCGACGCGACAAAGGCAGCGGTCGACAGTTACCTCGCGGAGTATTCGACCGCGATCGATTCAATCTACCGCGCGAAACTCGGGCTTGCCACCGAGCAGCCGGACGACGCCTCGCTGATTACAGGCGTCATCGATCTGCTGCAGGCAGCGCACACTGACTGGACGATATTCTGGCGTTTACTTTCAACCGTGAAGGCGCAAGCCGAAGATGCGCGCGACGCGGTGCGCGACCTGATGGTCGATCGCGCCGCATTCGACGCGTGGGTCGAGCGCTATCGTGCGCGGCTCCGCGCCGAAGGCTCGATCGACGAAGAACGCGCCCCGCGCATGAACAGCGTTAACCCAAAGTACATACTACGCAATCATCTGGCCGAAACCGCGATCCGCAAGGCGACCGCGGGCGCAGGGGCGCGTGATTTCTCGGAGGTCGTGCGGCTGCTGACGGTGCTTGAACGGCCCTTCGATGACCAACCCGGGTTCGATACCTACGCGCAGCAGCCCCCCGAATGGGCCCGGACACTCGAACTGTCTTGCTCCTCTTGAGAACGAAATGCGATAAATCGATGGACAAATTGTGAAGCTCCTGTTCGATCTCTTTCCTGTTGCCGCGTTTTTCCTCGCATATCGGCTGGCAAAGGGTTTCCCCGAGCAATCGGCTGCCTTCGTGAACGCTGTGTTTGGTCCCGTCGCAATCACTGCAACCTTTCCCGATCTGATCGCCGTCATCGTTGCAACGGCGATCGCGATCGTCGCCACATTGATTCAAGTGGGATGGCTGCTGGCGCGACGGCGACCAGTTAAACCGATGCTGTGGTTGTCGGCCATTCTGATCGTGGCCTTTGGCGGCATGACAATCTGGCTGCAGAACGAAATGTTCATCAAGTGGAAACCCAGCCTGCTCTATTGGAGCTTTGCCGCCATTCTGATCGGCGGCCGCGTGCTGTTTCGGCGCAACTTACTGGCGACGCTACTCGGCTCTGAACTCACGCTGCCTGCAAGGGTGTGGGATCGAATGCTGTGGTTATGGGGTGGTTTTTTCGCACTGCTTGGCGCAGCAAACCTGTACGTGGCGTACCGCTTTACGACCGAGCAGTGGGTCGACTTCAAGACGTTTGGTCTGATCGGACTGACATTCGTCTTCGTCGTCGGACTCGGTATCTACCTGAACCGCCATATGAGTGAGGCGCCCGATGGCTGAAAACATGGTCGACGTGATCCGCCGCAGGCTCGAAGCGCTCGAGCCGCTCGTGCTCGACGTTATTGATGACAGCGCTGCACACGTAGGACACGCCGGTGCAGCAAGCGGCGGAGGCCACTATCAGGTTCGCTTGGTGAGCGCCCGATTCGCCGGACAATCCAGAGTGGCCCGCCATCGCGTCGTGTATGATCTTTTGACCGATTTAATGCAGCGCGACATCCATGCGCTTGCGATGAACCTGCAGGCTCCTGACGAGGTCGAACGGGCGCCTTCTCCGGGTTCACCGAACCTCCAACACTCTTCTGGACACTAGCTACCTATGGAACGTAATCGATTGATGCAACGTAGCGCCGTCTTGACTGCGCTTGCGCTCGTCAGCAGCATCGCCGTGGCGCAAAACGTCGCGGTGGTCAATAACAAGCCGATTTCTAAGGCACGCGAAGACGCATGGGTCAAGGAGTTGACCAAGCAGGGGCAGGCAGACTCCCCCGAACTGCGCAAGCAGGTCAAGGACCGACTCATTCAGAATGAAATCCTGCTGCAAGAGGCCCAGCGGCGTGGCGTGGCCGAACGCGCCGACGTCAAGTTCATGCTCGACGTGCAGCGGCAGAACACCCTGATTCAGGCGTTGTTGCGCGACGAAGTCGAGAAGACGCCGATCACCGATGTGCAGATCAGGGCGGCCTATGACCAGCAGAAGGTGAAGGTCGGCAGCAAAGAGTACCGTGCGCGACACATCCTCGTTGAGAAGGAAGATGAGGCCAAAGCCATCACCGAGCAGTTAAAGAAGGGCGCCAAGTTCGAGGAACTCGCCAAGGCGTCGAAGGACACCGGTTCGGCGAAGAATGGCGGCGATCTCGATTGGGCCGCGCCCGACTCGTATGTCAAGCCGTTTTCGGATGCGCTGACCAAGCTTACTAAAGGTCAGGTCACCGACGCCCCGGTTCAGACGCAGTTCGGATGGCACGTCATTCGACTGGACGACGTCAGGGACACCCAGTTTCCGCCGCTTGAGCAAGTGACTCCGCAGATCCGCGAGGGTTTGCAGCAGCAGCGTATCCAGGCATTTGTAGAGGGTCTACGTAAGAACGCGAAAATCCAATAGGCACTCTACTTGCTCTCTCTGTCGTACGCGGCCGCTCGGTAATGCGGCTGTCGATCAGTCGCCTGCTACGGCGGCGACTTCTTCACGACTAATCGAGGGAACACACATGAGCAAGTTAATCTCAATCGTTGTTGGAAGCGCCTTTATTGGAGCCAGCGCCTTTGCGGTCGCCCAGACCAGCACGACGCCGAGCGGCATGACAAAGCCTGCGGCCGACATGACGCCGAGCGCCACACAGTATTCAATCGACTACAAAGCGATGGATGCCAATGGAGACGGCATGATTTCGCGCGACGAATACATGCGCTACTACGGCACCCGTTATGACCGCATGAAGCGCAACGACAAGGGCATGGTGATGATGAACGACATGATGATGTCGGACGGTGCGCACGCATCGACTGCGGGCGGGACGAGCAACATCACCAACAACCCGACGACCAATCGGCCCGGAACCAAGGGCGGCGTCGGCAATCCTCCGGCAACTGGCGGAGGCAGTAAGTAGCTGGACAGCAACGCGGGCGGCTTCCACCGCCCGCAACCATGCGAGTTTCGCGTTTTAGCCCAGCCAGCGGCGCGCGTTTCTGAAAATCCGCATCCAAGGCGAATCCTCTGAGAGTCCCGGCGGTTGCCAGGACAGCTGCACCGTTCGGAACACGCGCTCAGGGTGCGGCATGATGACCGTAAACCGTCCATCCACAGTCGTGAATGCGCATTGGCCATCGGGGGAGCCATTCGGGTTATCGGGATAACTCTCGGTCGGGCGGCCCTGCGAGTCCACATAGCGCATCGCGCACACCGCCGCCTTGCGTTGGGCGCCGCTCTCAAACACTGCCCGACCTTCGCCATGCGCGTTGACAATCGGCGCGATGCTGGCTGCCATGCCGGCGAAGAAGAGCGACGGTGACTCGGCGACTTGGACCTGCACTAGGCGTCCTTCGTACTGCTCCGACGCGTTTCTGTCGAAACGCGGCCACGCCTGAGCGCCAGGAATCAGCATCTTGAGCCGGCTCATCATCTGGCACCCGTTGCATACGCCCAAGGCGAAACTGTCAGAACGTCCGAAAAATTCGACGAACATTTCGGCCAGTGCCGTGTTGAGCAGGATGGTCTGAGCCCATCCACCACCTGCCCCGAGTACGTCGCCGTATGAAAATCCGCCGCACGCAACGATGCCTGTGAAATCCGCCAGCGACTGCCGGCCGTCGATCAGATCGGTCATGTGCACGTCGACCGAGGCGAACCCGGCGCGGTCGAACGCATACGCCATCTCGGTCTGACTGTTGACACCCTGCTCGCGCAGGATTGCGAGCCTGGGCCGCGCGCCTGCCGCGACATACGGCGCAGCAATGTCTTCCGAGGGGGCGAACGTCAGTCGCATCGAGAGCCCTCGATCGCTGGTGTCGTTAGTGCGCGCGTATTCCTGGTCCGCGCAATCCGGGTTGTCGCGAAGTCGCGCAATTCGCCACGAACTTTCGCTCCATATTGTCTGCAGCTCTGAGCGCGGCTTTGAAAAAACGCATTTGGCGTCGCACCAAAATTCGACCACGTCTTTCGAATTGGGCCTGCCGATGATCTGACTGACCGAACCGAGTCCGGCGCCACGCAGCGATGCCATCACTGCGCTCTTTTCAGTCTCGCGCACTTGGATGACCGCACCCAGCTCTTCGCTGAACAGCGCCTTCAGTATCAGCTCGCGGCGCCGGACATCGACCTGCTCCGCGCGTATCTTGAAATCGCCCCAGTCTTCGGCAACCGGATCGACCGCGAGCACATCGACGTTGACGCTGATCCCCGCATGGCCGGCAAATGCCATTTCGGCAAGCGTCGCGAAGAGTCCGCCGTCGGAGCGGTCGTGGTACGCAAGGAGGTGACCCTCGGCTTGTAGTTCGCGCACAGCTCGAACAAACGCCGCGAGCTTGTCGGGTTGATCAACATCGGGGCACTCGTTGCCAATCTGCTGCGTCACTTGCGCCAGCACCGAGGCACCCATCCGGCTCCGCCCCGCTCCCAGGTCGATCAGGATCAGCACCGTGTCGTTGTCGGCGACTAGCTGCGGCGTTAACGAACGCCGGACATCGTCGACGGCTGATGCCGCGCTCGCAATCAGCGACACCGGCGCGCTGATGCTCTTGTCAACATCCCCGTCGCGCCACGCCGTTTTCATCGACAACGAATCTTTTCCGACCGGAACGCTAATTCCCAATGCAATACAGAGCTCGCTCGCGGCGCGCACCGCCTCGAACAGCTTTGCATCCTCACCGGGAACCCCGCATGCCGCCATCCAGTTGGCCGAGATCTTGATACGGTCGAGCTGCACGTCGGCCGCTGCGATATTGGTAAGCGCCTCACCGATTGCGATGCGCGACGCGGCGCGCGCATCGATGACCGCGAGGGGCGTGCGCTCTCCGATCGCCATTGCTTCCCCGCAGTAACTGTCGAAACTCAACAAGGTGACCGCACAATCGGCCACCGGCACCTGCCACGGTCCCACCATCGAGTCGCGGCAGCTCATTCCACCGACAGTCCGATCGCCGATGGTCACCAGGAACGATTTGCTGGCAACTGTCGGATGGCGCAGAACGTCGAGTGCGCACTGCTCGAGCACCAGACCCGCGGTCTCGAACGACGGCAACTCTCGCTCGACGTGCGTCACGGTGCGATGCATTCTCGGCGGCTTGCCCAGCAGAACATTCATCGGCATGTCGACCGCACGCCCGCCGTCGCGGCCGTCGAGCACCAGGGTCGAGTCGTCCGCAATGCGTCCGATCACCGCGTAGGGGCACCGCTCGCGCCGCGTCAGCCAATCGAACGCCGCCAGATGCTCGGGCGCAATCGCCAGTACGTAGCGCTCCTGCGCCTCGTTACACCAGACCTCGAGCGGACTCATACCGCTTTCCTCGACGGCAATCGCAGCCAGCGCGACGTGCGCCCCGCGCTTTGATTGGTCGGCGAGCTCAGGAACTGCATTCGAAAGGCCGCCCGCTCCTACATCGTGGATCGACAGCAATGGATTTCTGCTGCCGAGCGCCCAGCATCGATCGATGACTTCCTGTGCGCGCCGCTGCATTTCCGGATTGCCGCGCTGTACCGAATCGAAATCGAGTTGCTCGGTGTTGGTGCCTGCGCCAAGACTCGAAGCCGCGCCTCCGCCGAGCCCGATCCGCATTCCCGGGCCGCCAAGCTGAACCACCAATGTGCCGGGCGCAAGCTGATGCTTACCAACGTGAACATCAGCAATGTTGCCGATGCCGCCGGCGATCATGATCGGCTTGTGATACCCATAACGCTGGCCGCCGACGTTCTGCTGGTAGCTACGGAAGTAGCCGAGCAGATTCGGGCGGCCGAATTCATTGTTGAACGCCGCGGCTCCGAGCGGCCCATCGATCATGATCGATAGCGCGTCGGCAATCCGCGTCGGCAATCCGTAATCCGCCCCGATCGGTGTTTGATCGCGCGTGACATCGGAGTCGTGTTCCCAGGCGTGCCGCATGTCCGGAATGCGCAGGTGCGAGACTGAAAATCCGCACAGTCCCGCCTTCGGCTTCGCGCCGCGTCCAGTGGCGCCTTCATCGCGAATCTCACCACCGGCGCCGGTCGATGCGCCGGGAAAGGGCGAGATCGCGGTCGGATGGTTGTGCGTTTCGACCTTGAATACGGTGTGCGTCAGCTCGTCGCGACGTCCGTAGTCGACGCCGACTGCGCCGGAGGGATGATCACTGGCCGGATAAAAGCGCGCGACGACACGTCCTTCGAGCACGGCTGAATTGTCGCTATAAGCGATCAGCGTGCCCTGCGGCGCCGCGCGGTGCGTGGCTCGAATCATGTCGAACAGCGTTTCCCGCTGCGGTGCGCCGTCAATTGTCCACGTCGCGTTGAAGATCTTGTGGCGGCAATGCTCGGAATTCGCCTGCGCAAACATCATCAGCTCGACGTCGGTCGGGTCGCGCCGCATTCCTGTAAACGCGTCGAACAGATAATCGACTTCGTCGTCCGACAGCGCCAAGCCCATTTCGGTATTCGCTCGCTCGAGCGCTGCGCGCCCAAGCGCGAGCAAGCAGACTGTCTGCATCGGCTTACCAGCAAGCTGCCTGAACAGGACTACTGGATCGCTGCCTGGATCTATCACGCTTTCCGTCATGCGATCGTGCAGGACCGCAGCGATGCGCGACGCCGTACCCTCCGACAGACTGCGCGCGCCCGTCAATCGCCGCGCCAGTCCGATTCGATACAGCGTGCCGCGCTCGATCCGCTGAACCGCCGCGAGTCCGACGTTGTGTGCGATATCGGTCGCCTTGCTGGCCCACGGCGAGATCGTTCCAAGTCGGGGGACTACGAGAAATGATGCGTCGGACGCATCGCTGGTTGACTGCGCCGGGTCGCCGTACCCCAGCAGTGCATCAAGCCGCGCGCGCTCCGAGCTATCCAGCGCAACGCGCGTGTGCACGAAGTGGGTGAATGTTGCGCCAATGCGCGTCGCCGTATCTTCCACTTGCCGAACCTTCGCCAGCAGGCGTGCGGCGCGAAACGCAGACAGCGCGTTCGGTCCCGGCAGCGCTAGGAAGGTCGCATCTAAAGTCATCGTGGGAAAAGTCGCACTCGCCGATGCAGCGTTGCATGGGAACAAGCGCAGACCAAGCAAGGCGCGCGCGAATTATAGCGGTGGCCCCTCTGCGCAAGCGCACGGCGATCAAGCGGTGACGCGATCCTCGCGCGAGTACGTCGTCTGCGCAGCCGCCAGTGCACGCAGCAGCGAAACGTTGCAGTCGAGTAGCGAGATCTCGAGTGTTTCGCGCTGCTTGCGACTCATGATCGGATCATTGCGCTCGATAGCTTCGGCCAACGACAAGTACGGGGCGCAAGGGCCCTTGCGATCAACCAGCGCGGACTCGACACTTGACGGCAGCTTGGCACGCTGCAGCAGCCGCGCGAACGAGGTTCCGGTCATCCGATCGAGCAATGAGAACGCGCCGGTCTGAAACAGCGAATCGCGCAACTGTTCACCTTCATTACTGCAGCTTGCCAGGTGCTCGAGAAACAGCCCCCGCCGAATACCGGCATGCATCAAAGGCAATGCATCGGCGTCGTACGTGGAAACGCGCAGCATGCGCGACAGCCATCGCGTCATCTTGGCGTGGCCTAGAACCATGATCGCGCGCTTGACCGATGCGACCTGCATTGGCACTGCGAACGCGGCGGAGTTGACAAAGCGGAGCAGCTCAAACGCCAGAGCCGTATCGCGCTTGATTGCCGACTCGATCCTGTCGATGTCGGCCCGCTCGTGCGCCAGGCGCAGCAACTCCAGCACAGCAGCCTGATTCGGCTGCGGTGGTCGTTCGATCGTCGGATGCGCCTCATCGGATGGCAAGCCGACACTGGCAACAGCGCCCCGTTCATGGGCGGCGTGCAACTCAGCTGCGCGAAATGCACCCGTGATGATGAACGGCATGCGGCGCGAAACGCCCGGCGGAGGCGCAGCGTTGCTACCGTCGCTGCGGCGGCGGCGGTCTTCGGTGATGTGAATCATCGCGTAATCGAAGCAGTCCAGTAGCGCGGGCGGCATCGGAACATCGGGACGCCCACGCAGCGCCATCTTGATGCCGACCCGGTGAGCCCGCTGAACCAGGCTCTGCATCGCAGGATCGCGCAGCGCGATCGTTGGAATCTCAACCACCGCGTTTCCCGGCGCTCGCCAGTCGAGCAGCGAATCGTCGAGCTGCGCGTCAAGGGGCGCCACCAGCACCAGTGCGCGCGATTCGGGCCATAGTCCACTGAGCTGTTCGAGGATCAGGCCGACTGGCAGACGGTCGCTCGGCTTGACCGAAAGCATCGTCAAGCGGGTGCCGAAGGTGCGCCGCTCTCGATCGATCAGCGGCGCATAGCTCATCGAAAGCGATCCCAGAATCGCAGTGAGTTGACGGTCGGGCGCATTCATATGCGCGCATTATTTCGGCGCGCGCACTACCAGCGTGAGGGGAATTTCGACGACCGTGACGCCTATTTACAGTGTTCGGTCGACTTCATTTTTTGCCGAAGCCGCCGCCGCCCGGAGTTTGAATAACTATCACGTCATCGACGTTCATTTCGGCCGATCC
>JBDUCU010000019.1:0-32400 GCA_040003315.1 Burkholderiaceae bacterium
GGCACGAGCTTTAAATCAAGCCAACCGGCGTTCTTGGCCGTCGATTCGATCGTGTGGAGCAGCCCGTTTTGGACGCTTACGTCGCTCTTCTACTACGGCGCGGTCCGCGTGCAACCCTTGAGGGCAGGCAGGGCATCGCGTGCCTACTAGGGCAGTCCGGCGATGCGGAGGGCCTCCAGATAATCCTGACGCTTGACCAGGTAGGTCGATGTGCGGGACGAGATTTCCTTCTTCACGCGCTCGATGCTGTAACCGGGCGCGATGCGTAGGAGTTCGGAGATCGCTTCCTTCGCGCAGTCGGGATCGCCGGCCAGCGTACAGACGGCTGCCAGCGTTTCATAGCCTTGCGCGGTTGGCCGTGGAGACCGTACGGCGGTCCAGGCACAGTCGCGCGCGTGATGGATGTCGCCGGCGTGCAAATACGCGATCGCAAGCGCTCGCCACAGATACGATAGCCTTGGATTCCGTGGACTGAGCCAGATTGCAGTCTCCAGCGGAGCCACCGCCTGCCCCGGCTTGCCCATCAGCAGATAGGTGATTCCTCGCCACTCGTGCACTTCAGGTTCGTGGCGCAGGCCGAGCGCCAGTTCGGCATTGAAGGCGGCGAGTGCCTCCTCGTAGCGTCCTCGGACCGCCATGATTGCGCCGAAGATCGCGTTGATCTGGGGCTTCCTCGGGTTCAGCGTCAAGGCGCGGACGACGGCGACTTCGGCCCGCTGCAGCACTCCGTCCAGGTCGTCGTTCCAGACCGCGATCCGATCGAGCAGCAGAGCGCCGGCGAGGACACGCCAGGCAAGAAGTGACTCTGGGTCGAGCGTGATCGCCTGCCGCGCGAGAACCTGTGCCTGCGCGTTGTCTTCCGGGCTGGCGCGGTGCCAGAGCAGCCATGCGCGCAATGCCATGTCGCCCGCATCGGCACGCCCCGGTGCCGTCGGCTGGAAGCGCGCGACTTCGCTTTCGATCAATTCGGACCTGAGGATGTGGGTCAGCCGACCGTTCACGTCGCGTGGATCGACGTCGAGCATTCCGGTGGACATGTCGACGCGCTCGGACCATCGCGGAGTACCGGTGCTGGCGTCGATCAAGCTCAAGTCGACGAAGAAGCCGCCTGCCGCGCGCTCGACACGTCCTTCGACGACGTAGTGAACGCCGAGTTCACGCCCGACCCGTCGCGGATTCGCCATGCCGGAGCGATAGTCGATCGTGGAACTCGGCGCGGCCATCTGCATCCCGGGGATCTGTGCCAGATCACGGGTGAGGTCTTCGGTGATTCGTGCGCCGAGTTCGACCTGCGCGGGATCGGCGGCGTCGACGGCTAGCGGGAGCACGGCCATCGACAGTCCCGACGGCTGGCCGACACCCGCGGCGCGCGGTATGGCGTCCGTCGATCGCTGCCACCATGACGTCAGCCCCGCGATAAGTAGCATCGCTGCGACCGCCGCGACGCCACACAGGCGGTGGTTCTGTCCTTGGCGCTTGGGAATCAGGCCCGCGAGTTCGATGCGGTCGCTCGCGGCGGCCTGGGCGTTGTCGGCGCGCCCATCTGGCGCAGCGGGCATCTGGCAGAAGCGATAGCCGAGGCGGGGCGCGGTTTCGATGGCTCCTCGGTTCTCGGGGCCCAGTTCACGCCGGATCTCGGCAATGCATTGGGCCAGGGAATTTTCCGTCACCGCGATTCCCGGCCACACTGTCTCAAGCAGTTCGTCTTTGCTGACCAGGCGATCCGGATGAAGCAGCAGGTGTTTCAGAACGGCGCCAGTCTGGGGGCGCAAGCGCACGGCCCGGTCGCCCACCCGCAGTTCGTTCACGGCCGGATCGTAAGTCACCGTCGCGCCGATCCGGAACGCACCATCGTCTGCCAGGTCACGCGCCGTCATCACGGGCCTTCAGTCGCGAAAGAGCCGACGAACCTGGCGGGAATGCCTAGTTGCTTTCATCACCTTTCACAAAACTTTCATCCCGCTCTCATGACTTCGCGCGCTTGCACACCAATAATGCGAACACTGGCGGCGCGCCGGCAAGCGGTGTAGTCAATGTACTACTAACAACGAAGGTCATGATGTTGAATACACGCAATGCTTTCCATGGCGTCCTGGCCATTGTCACAATTGCTGCGGCGCTTCCAGTTCTGGCGGCGAATCTCGATGCCAACGCTCTCCAGAAACTGACCAGCGGAAAGACATGGTCGGCGACCAAGATAGGTACTTCCACACAGCCCGCCTCCTTCGAATGGAAGGTAGACGGCACGGTGTGCCTGCGCCTCGGCCAGTCGGGCGGCAAGTGCGACGACCAGGGCACCTGGAAGATTGTCGGTCAAGGCGTCTGTTACCAGATGACCTGGTGGCTCAAGAGCTACGACCTGATGTCGTCGTGCCTCGCTGTCGAAGACCTGGGGAAGGGCGACTACGAGGCCAAACTGCCCACCGGCGGTCCGTTTTTCAAGTTCAAGATCACCTAGCGGGGAAGGCACCGGCGGGACAGAGGCCGCTGGTCACTTGCTCAACTGCCGCATCCCTCGTGTCAATCCATCGAGCGTCATTGGGAACATCTTGCCGCCGGCGATCTGCCGGATAACCGAGATCGATTGACGGTATTGCCACAGTTGCTCGGGCTCAGGATTGAGCCAGACTGATTTGGGATACGTCGAGAACAGCCGCTGCAGCCATATTGCGCCGGCCTCATCATTGTTGTACTCGACCGAGCCGCCCGGCTGTAGCACTTCGTAGGGACTCATGGTCGCATCGCCGACCAGGATCAGCTTCCAGTCGTGCGGATACTTGCGCAGCACATCCCATGTTGCAAAGCGCTCGGTGTAGCGGCGCCGGTTGTTGCGCCACAGAAAGTCGTAGACACAGTTGTGGAAGTAATAGAACTCCAGATGCTTGAACTCGCTTTTCGCCGCGCTGAAAAGCTCTTCGGTGCGCTTGATGTGCTCGTCCATCGTGCCGCCGACATCGAGCAGCATCAGCACCTTGACCGTGTTGTGCCGCTCGGGCACGAGCTTTAAATCAAGCCAACCGGCGTTCTTGGCCGTCGATTCGATCGTGTCGTGCATATCGAGCTCGAGTTCGGCACCTTCGCGCGCGAAGCGGCGCAGCCGGCGTAGGGCGACCTTGACATTGCGGGTGCCGATCTCAACCGAATCGTCGTAGTCCCGATAGCCGCGCATCTCCCATACTTTGACGGCCGATTTGCCGCCCTTCGACGCGCCGCCGACGCGGATGCCCTCTGGGTGCGCGCCGCCGTGTCCGAATGGGGAAGTGCCGCCCGAACCGATCCACTTGTTGCCTCCGTGGTGCGCGCCGTCCTGTTCCTCAAGCCGCTTGCGGAACTCTTCCATCAGCTTGTCCCAGCCCAGCTTCTCGAGCTTCGCAATTTCCTCCGGGGAGAAGGTGCGCTCCAGCATCTGCTTGAACCACTCGTCCGGAATCGCCTTCGTGAAATCGATCGCAGTCTGAACGCCGCGAAAGTATTCGCCAAAAGCGCGATCGAATCGGTCGAACTGCGTTTCGTCTTTGACCAGCGCGGCGCGCGACAGGTAGTAGAAGTCGTCGATCGAAGGACCGATGACGCCGCGCTTCAACGCCTCGAGCAACGTCAGCAGTTCGTTGATCGAAACCTTGAGTTTCGCCTGGCGCAGATGGAAGAAGAAGTCAATGAGCATGACGCGAGCGACGAAGCTCGAGATGGCGCTTCACGTCGGGCCACTCGGGTGCGAGGATGCTGTAGATCACCGTGTCGCGAACGCTGCCATCGCGCCGCGGATGGTGATGCCGGATAACCCCGTCCCTTTTTGCGCCGAGTGCCTCGATTGCGTGCTGGGACGCAAAGTTGAAGTTGTCGGTGCGCAGGCCAACGACCTCGCAACCGAGCGTTTCAAAGGCGTGGGTCATCAGCAGCAGTTTGCACGCGGTGTTGACGTGGCTCTTTTGCCAGCGTCGCGCGTACCACGTATAGCCGATCTCCACGCGATGGGCCGCCGGAACGATGTCGTGATATCGCGTGCTGCCGACGATGGCATTTTCCGAAAGTTCACGCACGACCCACACCAGCATGTGCCCGGCGCGCTGACCTTCAAGTGCGGCGTCGATGTAAGCGCCGGTCTGTTCGGGTTCGGGCACCGAGGTAAACCATAGAGTCCAGAGCTCGCCATCAGCGGCAGCGGCCGCCAGACCATCGTGATGATTTCGTTGCAGCGGCTCGAGCCGAACGTCGTGTCCTTCGAGCGCGATCGGGGTCGCGCGGAGCATCAGCGATTCTGGCGCGCCATGAAAACGAGCCGCTCGAACAGATGCATGTCCTGCTCGTTTTTCAGTAGCGCACCGGCCAACGGGGGAACCACGAGCTTCTCGTCCTTCGAGCGCAGCGCGTCGGCGGGAATCTGCTCGGCCACCAGCAGCTTCAGCCAGTCGAGCAGTTCGGACGTCGATGGCTTCTTCTTCAGGCCGGGCAGATCACGTGTGCCGAAGAAAACTGACAACGCACTGTTCAGCAAATCCTTTCGCAGCTTCGGAAAGTGCACGTCGACGATCGTCTGCATCGTTTCCTTATCGGGAAACTTGATGTAGTGGAAAAAGCAGCGCCGCAGAAACGCATCCGGGAGCTCTTTCTCGTTGTTTGATGTGATGACAACCAGAGGACGGTGGCGCGCCTGGACGGTTTGCCGTGTCTCGTAGACAAAGAATTCCATCCGGTCGAGCTCACGCAGCAAGTCGTTCGGAAATTCGATATCCGCCTTGTCGATTTCATCGATCAGCAACACGGTCTGCTGCTCGGCCTCGAATGCTTGCCACAAGACACCCTTGACAATGTAGTGATGAATGTCCTGCACGCGCGAGTCGCCCAGCTGCGAGTCGCGCAGCCGTGACACGGCGTCATATTCGTACAGGCCTTGCTGCGCCTTGGTGGTGGACTTGATGTGCCAGGCGAGCAGCGGCATTCCCAGCGCTCGCGCAACTTCTTCGGCCAGCATCGTCTTGCCGGTACCTGGCTCGCCCTTGATCAACAAGGGCCGCTGTAACGTCAACGCCGCGTTGACCGCAAGCTTCAGATCATCGGTGGCAACGTAAGTGCTCGAGCCTTCGAAACGCATCATGCGCAACGCAAAATCAACGGCAAAGAGATCAATCGAGTATACCGATGGAGCGGGCGCAGTTCGGATGCAGCGTATCGACTCCGCTACAATCGCGTGCTGCTCGACTCAGAAATTTCACATCGGATGAAGCCTCTCGCCTTGCTACTGTCAGGCATTGCCGTGTGCGGTTCACCGATCGCACTCGCTCAGGGAACGAAAGCAGAACCGGCCGTGCCCATCGCGAGCCCGCCTGTGTCGATGTGCATCGGTTGTCACTCGATCCCCGGATACCAGGCGTCGTTTCCGCTGGTATATCGCGTGCCTATGATCGGCGGTCAGAATCAGGCTTATATCGAGTCCGCGCTGAAGGCGTATCGGCAGGGTGCTCGTAATCACCCATCGATGACCGCCGTTGCAAAAGGGCTCAGCGACGAGCAGATCGCAGCGGTGGCAGCGTATTACGCAGCGCGCGGCGGCCAGGTGTCATTGACTGCGGCAAACAAATGAGTGGCAGCGACATGCATGAGCTGAAAGCCTTCAGGTGGATGTTTCTGGCGGCCATTGTGGCGGGCTTTGCGATGCCCGCGACCGCGCAGGATGCGAGGAAGGGTGAAGAACTGGCGCAGCAGCAATGCGCGGCTTGCCACGGCAAGGATTTCGTGACGCCGATCGATCTCACGTACCCGCGGCTCGCGGGGCAGTACTCCGATTACCTGGAGAAAGTGCTGCGTGACTACCGGTCCGGCGCCCGCAAGAATCCGATCATGAACGGCATTGCGAAGCCGCTGACTCGCGACGATATCCGGAACGTCGCGGCGTACCTGTCTACGCTCCCGGGGCCGCTGACCAACCGGAAGCGCTAGGTTTTGGTCGCACGGCGGTTCAGGCATTCGAGATAGCGACGGCTCATTTCGTCAGCGCTCACAGCCGATCCCGGCTGCTGCGCGCTCCACACGACTTCACCTAGGCATTCCATGACGTCGTGCATCGCGGCGTGTTCGTCGCCGCGCCGTGCAAGAATTCGGCCGAATAGCGCACGGATGCCAGGCGGTTGATCGATCGATAGCTGCTCGGCAATCGCCAGGTGCATCGAAAGGTGCAAAAAAGGATTGGTGCGAGCGTCTTCGACCGAGTACTGGCGCGCCAGCGCCGCGTCCACATCGTCGAATTCGGTTTGATACTCGGGATGCCTCAACATCCAGTCGAGTGCGATGGCTTCCAGCGGGGTCAGCAGCGAGCCCTCGCGGTGCTTGCGCCACGTGTCGCAGAAAAATCTTCGGACGTCGCTTGTCGACGGGTTGAACACGCGCAGATCACGATCTTTCAGCCGGCGGTGCCGGTGTCTTGCGACGAAATTCGCACCATCGGACGATTGGGCAGTGCCAGCACTCGGGCACACGCGCCTTGCAAACATAACGGCCATGCAGAATCAGCCAGTGATGCGCGCCTTTCTTGAATTCGTCAGGCGTGAACTTGATGAGGCGCCGCTCGACCTCCTGAACGTCGCGGCCGGGCGCTAGGTTGGTGCGATTGGCGACTCTGAAAATATGCGTATCGACTGCGATCGTCGGCTCGCCAAACGCCGTGTTTAGAACGACGTTGGCAGTCTTGCGTCCAACGCCGGGAAGGGCTTCCAGCGCTTCTCGGTTGTGCGGAACCTCACCGCCATGCTGCTCGACCAGAATCTGCGACAGCCGCAGCACGTTGGCGGCCTTGGTTCGATACAGACCGATGGTGCGAATGTAGTCGGTCAGGCCTTCGACACCCAGCTGCAGGATCGCCGCCGGTGTATTGGCGACTTTGAATAGATGCTCCGACGCAAGGTTGACGCTCTTGTCGGTTGCCTGCGCCGAAAGGACCACGGCCACTAGCAGCTCGAACGGCGTCGAGTAGACGAGCTCCGTAGTGGGATCCGCATTCAGAGCACGCAGCGTTTCGTAGATGTCTCGGCGCTTCGCCGGGTTCATGACGCTGCGGCTCGGCGCGCGCGCGCACGCTCAAGGGCGGCCGCGACCACCGAGTTTTTCCGCTGATTGCTATCGTGGGTCATGTCGGGCAACTCGACGTCGAGCGCCTCGCGCTCGCGCCGCCGAAAATAGCGGCGCCGTGCGGCCTGCGCGTCGCTCGCTTCCCACGATCGCTCGGGCATCAGCGGAACCATCGCAATGCAATCCATAGGACAGGGTGGCAGACAGAGATCGCAACCCGTGCAATGCGACGCAACCACCGTGTGCATGCGCTTGGCTGCGCCGACGATCGCATCGACTGGACACGCCGGCAGGCACAGCGTGCAGCCGATGCAGCGCACCTCATCGATCACTGCAATCATTCGCGGCCGTTCGATGCCGTTGGCTGGGTCGAGTGGCAGCGGTGCGCGATCGAGTAGCCGCGCCAGCTTTTCAATTCCCGCAGTTCCGCCAGGCGGACATCGATTGATTTCGGCAGCGCCGCTTGCTATCGCATCCGCATACGGCCGACAGCCTGCGTATCCGCACTTGGTGCACTGGGTCTGCGGCAATAACGCATCGATCTGGTCCGACAGGGAGACAGCGCCGTCATTTGCGCCGGACTTACGGGCACCGGGCATTGATGGGCTAGGCGTTGGCGCGAATGAATTTCGCGATTTCGGGCGCGATTTTGTGCCGCCAGCGGCGCCCGCTGAAAATGCCATAGTGACCGGCGCGCTCCGCAATCATGTGGCGTTTCTTCGATTTGGGTATGTTGCTGCACAGATCATGCGCGGCCTCGGTCTGGCCACTGCCTGAAATATCGTCGAGCTCGCCCTCGATCGTGAACAAAGCAACCGAGCGGATGTCCTGCGGCCTGACCAGGTGGCCGCGCACGCGCCACTTTCCGTCGGGCAGCAGGTGCTCCTTGAAAACGATCTTGATCGTGTCGAGGTAGTACTCGGCCGGCAAATCCATCACCGCGTTGTATTCGTCGTAGAAGTTGCGGTGATCTTCGGCGTCGAGATCGTCGCCCTTGACGAGATCGAGGTAATAGTCCCAATGCGATTTCAGGTGGCGATCCGGATTCATCGCGACAAACCCGGCGTGCTGAAGAAAGCCTGGATACACGCTTCGAAGGTATCCCGGATAAGCGGGCGGCACCTTGAAGATGACGTTACCTTCGAACCAGCGCAGGCTCTTGCGCTTCGCAAGCGCATTGACCTGAGTCGGATTTCGACGCGGATCGATCGGGCCGCCCATCATCGTCATGGTCTTCGGCAGCTTCGGATCCTTGTTGCCTGCCATCAGCGAGATCGCCGCGAGCACCGGCACGGTCGGCTGGCAGACCGAGATCACGTGAACATCCGGGCCGAGCAGCTGGACGAACTCAATCACATAGTCGACGTAGTCGTCGAGGTGAAACGGACCGGACGCGATTGGCACCATGCGGGCGTTGATCCAGTCGGTAATGTAGATATCGTGATCGGGCAGCAGCGTGCGCACCGTATCGCGCAGCAGCGTTGCGTGGTGCCCTGATAGCGGGGCGACGATCAGGACGGTCGGATCCGCTGGCCGATCGTGGGGCAAGCTCACCGGCTGCGCTGCGAACTCGCGTTTGAAGTGCAGCAGCCGGCAAAATGACTTCGCCAGCACCACCTCTTCGCCAACCGGCACCTCGACACCGTCAATCGTGGTCGAGCGCAATCCAAACTCGGGCTTTTCGTATTGCTTACCGAGCCGATGCAGCAAATCGTAGCCCGCTGCAAGCCGGCGAGACAGCGGCGTGTATGCAAACGGACTGTACGGGTTGGAGAAAAGATGCGATGCCGCTTGGGCCCATACAGACAGTGGATTCCAGAGGCGCCGTTGCAGTTCATGCAGGTCGTAGAGCACCGGAGTCCTTGTATCTAAAGGGTAGGGTCAACGCTCGAGCAAATGGCGCTTTTCGCGCACATCTTTCCAATCGTCGGCATCGGGCGGATGCGGCTTCATGCGGGTAATCGAAGGCCACTGCTTTGCAAGCTCGACGTTGAGATCAATGAAGTCGCGCTGGTCCTCGGGCACGTCTTCCTCGGCATAAATCGCGTTGACCGGGCACTCAGGAATACAGACGGCGCAATCGATGCATTCGTCGGGATCGATCGACAACATGTTCGGCCCCTCACGAAAGCAGTCCACCGGACAAACGTCAACGCAGTCCGTGTACTTGCATTTAATGCATGATTCGACGACGACGTGCGTCATCCATAAGCTCCGCTGCGGCGTTGCTTGCACCGCGCAAACCGCTATTCTAGCGTCGCAAGTCGCCCCTTCTTTCGAGAAAGCTGCCATGACAACCCGCCGCCAGCTCGTAGTCGCATCCGCAGTCGCCGGTGCCGCGTCCGGGCTCGGGTCGGCGGTGCATGCACAGGCCGCGCCAATCCGCATTGGCGAGATCAACAGTTACTCGACGATCCCGCAATTTACGCTGCCGTACCGAATGGGGTGGCAGCTCGCGCTCGAGGAAATCAACGGCGCCGGCGGGTTACTGGGTCGAAAGATCGAGGTGATCTCGCGTGACGACGCCGGCAAACCCGAGGATGCGATTCGCTTGGCCACCGAGTTGGCGACGAACGAAAAAGTCGCGCTGCTGACGGGTACGTTTCTGTCAAATGTCGGCCTTGCGATCGCCGACTTCGCGTTACGCAACCGAATCGTCTTTGTGGCTGCCGAGCCTTTGACCGATGCGCTGGTTTGGCAGAAGGGAAACCGCTACACGTTTCGATTGCGGCCCAGCACCTACATGCAGTCGGCGATGCTGGTCGAAGAGGCGGCGAAGCTAGCAGCGCGGCGGTGGGCGGTGATTGCGCCGAATTACGAGTACGGCCAGTCGGCAGTTGCCAATTTCAAGCAGCTGCTCAAAGCCAAGCGTCCCGACGTGGAATTCGTAGCCGAGCAGTGGCCCGCGCTGGGCAAGCTCGAAGCAGCCAGCACCGTGCAGGCAATCATCGCTGCGCGGCCCGACGCAGTGTTTAACGTCACTTTCGGTGCCGATTTGCCTCGGCTAGTCCGAGAGGGCAACCTGCGGGGGCTGTTTCCCCGCGTGCCGGTGGTCAGCCTGCTATCGGGTGAACCTGAGTATCTCGATGTATTGAAGGACGAAACGCCGAAGGGCTGGATCGTGACTGGCTATCCGTGGAGTCAGATTTCAACGCCAGAGCATTCAAAGTTCTTTAACGCGTACTACAAGAGGTACGGCGAATACCCCAGACTCGGCTCGGTCGTCGGCTATTCGACGTTCACCGCACTTTTCGATGCGATCCGCAAGGCCAAGTCGGTCGATACCGAGAAGCTGATTAATGCGTTGCGGACGCTGCAATGGTCGACACCTTTTGGCCCCGTACACTTTCGCGCGCTCGACCATCAATCCACAATGGGAGCCTACGTGGGCAAGCTCGACGTGCGCGACGGCAAGGGTGTGATGGTCGAGTGGCGGTATGCGGACGGCGCCAAATATCAGCCGCTTGATGAGGAGGTCATCAAGCTGCGCCCAGCCGACGCGCGCAAATGACGGCTTCGACCGCGGCACATCGGTAGGCGGCAACCGCCTACGGACCGATGGAGTTCATTTTCGCGCAGGCCACCACCGGCCTAGCGTACGGTTCGACGTTGTTTCTGGTCAGTGCCGGACTGACGCTGATCTTTGGTGTCACGCGGGTCGTCAACTTCGCACACGGTTCGCTGTACATGATCGGCGCGTATGTCGCCTATACGATCACGACGCAGCTGCCACCGACCCCGTTCAATTTTTTCGGCGGCCTGCTGCTCGCGGCGCTGGCAGTTGCAGCACTCGGCGCAGTTGTCGAAGTTGTGCTGCTTAGGCGTCTTTACGCGTCGCCGGAAATCTTCCAGCTGGTGGCGACTTTCGGAGTCGTGCTGGTGGTGCAGGACATTGCGCTTGCGATCTGGGGTCCGAGCGAGCTGTTTGCGCCGCGAGCGCCTGGGTTGAAAGGCAGCGTCGAGATCGCAGGTGCCTTGGTTCCCCAGTATTCGCTGCTCGTGATGGCCATCGGACCGGTCGTGTACGCGCTGGTGTGGTGGGCGATCGCGCGCACTCACTGGGGAGTCTGGGTGCGCGCGGCTTCGCAGGATCGCGAGACGGCGAGCACGCTCGGACTCAACGAGCCGCTGCTGTTCACATCGGTGTTTGCGCTGGGCGCCTTTCTGGCGGGCATGGCGGGTGCGCTGCAAATCCCGCGCGAGACCGTCAATCTGCAGATGGATCTGGCGATCCTGATCGAAGCGTTTGTCGTGGTGGTCGTCGGCGGGCTGGGATCGGTAACCGGCGCATTCTGGGCCGCATTGCTGATTGGAATGCTGCACGCGTTCGGAAGTTGGTGGCTGCCGCAATCGACGCTGGTGTTGATCTTTGTCGCGATGGCGGCGGTGCTGATTGTGCGGCCTTACGGGTTGCTCGGCCGCCCACCCGCGGCGCAGGCGCAGCGGATGTTGGCTCACGCACCGTTGGTCGCGCCAGCGCGCAGGTGGTGGATGGTCGCTGGCATCGTGCTGATCGCTGCAGTTGCGCTGCCTCCGTTGATCGGCAGCTACGGCGTCGTGATTGCAACCGAGATTGCGATTGCGGCTCTATTTGCCGCGAGTCTGCATTTCGCAATGGGGCTGGGCGGCATCGTGTCGTTCGGACACGCGGCGTTTTTCGGGCTCGGTGCGTACTCGGTCGCGCTTGCAGTCGAGCATCTCCATGCCCCATTCGCTACGGCGGTTTTACTGGCTCCGATAGTGGCCGGTGCGGTCGCGCTGCTGATTGGCCGCATCGTGCTGCGCTCGCATGGCGTTTATGCAGCGATGCTGACGCTGGCCTTTGCGCAAATCCTCTGGTCGACTGCGATTCAATGGGTCGATGTCACCGGCGGAGACAACGGCGTGATCGGACTCTGGTCGGTCTTGCCCACTGCACTGGCTTCGCCATTTGCGTACTACCTCGCGGTGCTGGTCGTTGTCGTGGGGTCGCTGGCGTCGTTGCGCCGTCTGGCGCTGGCGCCGTTTGGTTTTGCCTTGCGCGCGGCGCGCGACAGCGAATTGCGAGCGGAAGCGATCGGCATTGACGTGCAGCAGACACGCTGGCTTGCATTTAGCGTGGGCGGCGTTTTCGCGGGTCTCGCGGGAGCTCTGCATGCATTCCACAAAGGCTCGGTGTTTCCGACCACGCTGTCGATACCTGTTTCTGTCGACGCGCTGATCATGGTCTTGCTGGGCGGTGTTCAGACTCTTCTTGGCCCCGTCGTCGGTGCACTTGCGTATCACGGGCTTTCCACCGAGCTGACACGCATGACCGATCACTGGCGATTGTTCCTTGGACTTGCAATCGTGCTGCTCGCTGTCGTGTTTCCCGAAGGGATCGTCGGTTTCGCACGCCGCCGCTTCGGACAAAACCCGTGAGCACGCCGAAGTCGGCCGCAGAGCAGTCGAGTGGCCTGAGCGTTGAGCACCTCAGAAAGAGCTTTGGCGGAGTGCGAGCGGTCGATGGCGTCTCGTTCAGATTGAGCGCTGGCGAGGTGGTGGGGATGATCGGGCCGAACGGAGCCGGCAAGTCCACGCTCTTCAACCTGATCGACGGGCAGTTGTTGTCTGACGCCGGCCGCGTGATATTCGACCGGCAATCGCTGGTGGGTTGGTCGACCGCGATGCGCGCGCGGTGTGGCATCGGACGCACGTTTCAGGTCGCGCAGACGTTTGCCACGATGACCGCAGTGCAGAACGTACAGCTCGCGCTCGTCGCTGCCGACGGGCGCGCTTTCGGCGCCCGCAGCCTGTTGTGGAACTTGCATGTCGACGGCGCACACTCGCTGCTGGCGCAAGTCGGGCTGCAGTCGCGCGCAGCCGAAGCTGCAGCGAGCCTTTCGTACGGTGACGTTAAGCGTCTCGAGCTGGCGCTCGCGCTGGCTGCAAAACCGCGGTTGATATTGATGGACGAGCCCACCGCCGGGATGGCGTCAGAGGAACGCTTCGCGTTGATGCAGCTGATCGTAGAAATTGCGATCGAGCGGAACATGACGGTGCTCTTTACCGAGCACAGTATGGATGTCGTGTTCGGCTTTGCTCGTCGCGTCTTGGTGCTGTCGCGGGGGCGACTGTTGGCCGACGGTGCGCCGGAAATCGTGCGCGCCGACAAAGAGGTGCAGCGCGTGTATCTCGGGGAAGCGGCGTGACGCGGTCCGCCGAAACCAACAGCGCCCGCGCAGTGTTCGAGCTAGACGGGCTGTGCGCGTGGTATGGGCGAGCGCAAGTCCTCGAAGATGTGGGCCTGACGATCGGCGCCGGAGAAGTCGTGGCGCTGATCGGTCGAAATGGAGCCGGCAAGACTTCGTTGTTGCGCGCTGCGATGGGTCTGATGCCGCGCTCGACCGGTCGTGTGCTGCTCAACGGAGTCGATGTCAGCCGCCGGGCGCCGTTCACACGTGCACAGCGCGGGCTCGGTTATGTTCCCGAGGACCGGCGCATCTTCACCGACCTGACGGTTGCTGAAAATCTGCGGATCGCCGCTCGCCGCACCGAACGCGGTTTTGAAGAACGTGATCTGCTCGAGCTATTTCCGAATCTGGCAGAGATGCTCGGGCGCCGTGCAAGCGCAATCAGCGGCGGTGAGCAGCAGATGCTCGCAGTGGCTCGAACGCTGGCGTCGAACCCTGCCGTCGTGCTGCTCGATGAACCTTCCGAAGGGATCGCACCCATCATCGTCGTCAGAATGCGCGAAGCGGTGCTGGCGATGAAGGCACGCGGTGTCGCAGCGCTGGTTTCGGAGCAGAACGTGCGGTTCGTTGCGGCGATCGCCGATCGCGCTGTGCTGATCGAGCAGGGACGCCTGGTGGGGCAGGCAACGCGCGATGAACTCGCGTCTCCTGGGCAGACACTACGGCGCGTGCTGGCACTCGGCGCCAGCATGCCTGACTCGACCCACGAGGCTGCACCTACAATCGAGCGATGATCATTACCTCGCTGCTCGACACGGATCTGTACAAGTTCACGATGATGCAGGTTGTACTGCATCATTTTCCCGGTGCCAGCGTCGAGTATCACTTCAAATGTCGCAACACCGGCATCGATCTGGTGCCGCACATCGGCGCCATCAAAGATCAGATCGACGCGCTATGCGACTTGAGATTTCGGGAATCGGAGCTGAGCTACCTGCGCGGGCTGCGGTTCATCAAGAGCGACTTCGTCGACTTTCTTGGTCTGTTTCAGCTCAACGCGAAGTACATCACGATCGCGCCTTCGTCGCTTACCAGCGGCGAGATCGACATCGTGATTCGCGGGCCTTGGCTGCACACGATTCTGTTCGAAGTTCCGGTGCTGGCGATTGTCAACGAGGTGTATTTCCGCAATCTGCAAAAGGCCGCGGATTTCGAGGAGGGCCGGCGGCGGTTGCGCGACAAAATCGCACTGCTGGCCAAAGACCGGAGTCTTGACGGTGTGCGGATCGCAGACTATGGGACCCGCCGGCGCTTCTCGCGTCACTGGCACGAAGAGGTTCTCCTGCAGCTCAAGGAAAACCTTGGCGAAAAGCTGGCGGGTACCAGCAATGTGATGTACGCGGCGATGCATCGAATGACACCGTTGGGAACGATGGCCCATGAATATCTGCAGGCGTGCCAGGCCCTGGGCCCGCGCCTGCGTGATTCGCAGACGTTCGGTTTTGAGATGTGGGCGCGTGAGTATCGCGGCGATCTGGGCATCGCGCTGTCAGACGTCTACGGCATGGATGCGTTTCTGCGGGATTTCGACATGTACTTCTGCAAACTGTTCGATGGTGCGCGCCACGATTCCGGCGAACCGATTGCGTGGGGCGAGCGCTTGATCGCGCATTACGAGCGCAACCGCGTCGACCCTAAGACCAAGACCCTGGTGTTTTCGGACTCGCTGACAATCCCGAAAGTGATCGAACTTTATCGGCGCTTTCGCGATCGTGCACGCACTGCCTTCGGCGTCGGCACCAACCTGACCAACGATGTCGGATACACCCCGCTGCAGATCGTGATCAAGATGGTCCGTTGCAACGGCCAGCCGGTGGCCAAGCTGTCAGACTCGCCGGATAAGAACCTGTGCGACGATCAAGCCTATTTGGCCTATCTGCGCCAGGTGTTCGAAATTCATCAGACCGCGGTCTCCAAGTGAAACGGATGCGCCTGTCCCGTCGTGCCGATGCGCTGGGCACCGAGAACGCATTTGTCGTCCTCGCCGAAGTGAATCGCCTGATCGCTGCAGGGCGCGATATCGTATCGTTTTGCATCGGCCAACCCGATTTTTCGACGCCCAAGCACGTGCAGGATGCTGCTGTCGCGGCCGTTCGAGGCGGCAAGCACGGCTACACGCCTTCAGCGGGAATCGATGAACTGCGTGCGGCAGCAGCGATGTCGATGGGTGCGCTGCGTGGACTGAGCATTACCGCCGATGAAGTCGTCGTCGGTGCCGGTGCGAAGCCGTTTATTGCATACACCATTGCGTCGGTAACCGATTACGGCAGCGGGGATGAAGTGATCTTTCCGGTGCCTGGATTTCCAATCTATGAATCGCAGATCGTGGCCAACGGCGCAGTACCGGTCGCACTTCCGCTGTCGGAGTCGCGAGGATTCGCATTCGACCCGGCCGAGCTAGCTGCGCGCATCGGACCGAAGACGCGCCTTCTGATTCTGAACACCCCACACAACCCGACTGGTGGGCTGCTGTCGCGCGCCGACCTCGAGGCGATCGCCGAGATCATGCGGGCGCATCCCAGCGTGTGGATCTACGCAGACGAGATTTACAGCCGTCTCGTCTACGACGGCCAATTCAGCTCGATCGCGGCGTTGCCTGGTATGCGCGAGCGCACGATCATTTCCGACGGCGCTTCGAAGACGTATGCGATGACCGGCTGGCGCATCGGATTCGTTGCCAACGAAATCCTGGCACCTGTCTTCACGCGCTGGATCACCAATACCGAGTCGTGTGCTTCGCAAATCAGTCAGTGGGCCGCTGTCGCGGCACTGACAGGGCCGCAGAACGACTCTGAACAGATGAAGCAGCGCTTTCACCAGCGTCGCGATCTGATCGTGCGATTGTTAAACGACGTACCGGGCTTTAGCTGCGCCGCACCGGGCGGGGCATTTTATGTCTGGCCGAACGTGACAGAGGCGTGTCGAACGGTCGGCGCGAAGGATTCAGAGGAGTTTCGCGCCCTGCTTCTGCACGAGGCCGGTGTCGCGGTGCTATCCGACATTCATTTCGGGCCGCGCGTCGAGAAGGACGGGCAGCACATCCGCTTTTCGTATGCGACCAGCGACGCCGCGATCGAAGAGGGCGTGCGCAGGATCGGTGCGTTCATGCGCAGGGCACACCGATGAGCCTTGATACCACGAAGGCGCGCGCGTCAATCCTGCAGCGCATCCGCGCCCGCTACAGGAAAGAGACCAACGATGGTGCGCAAGAACGCGCCGAAATCGATCGATATATCGCGCTCCATCCATCAGGCCCGCGTCCGATTTTTCCGAGCGATCTCACGCGGCACTTTCGGCTGATGGCCGAGCGCATGTCGAGCACCGTCGACGCTGTGGCGACCTTTGCCGATGCGCCGGCTGCCGTCGCGCGTTATCTCGAGTTACAAGCGCTGCAGCCGCGCGCGGTCGTGTGGCCGGCTCTTGAGCATCTCGATTGGGCTGGCGCCGCGGTGACCGTCGAAGCGCGAGCGCCGAAGCGCGACGAGTCGAGCGGCGCCGACATGGTGGGGATTACCGGCTGCTATTGCGCGCTCGCCGAAACCGGCACACTGGTTCTTTTGTCGGGGCCTCAAACGATCGCGTCGACTCATCTGCTGCCGGAAACGCATGTTGCAATTGTCGCGGCTTCGCGCATCGTCGCGACGATGGAGGACGCCTTTGCGCTGATGCGTGCCGAGCGCACTGATCCAGCGCACCTGATGCCGCGTGCGATCAACATGGTGTCGGGTCCTTCGCGCACCGGCGACATCGAACAGACCATTGTGCTCGGTGCTCACGGCCCTTACCGCGTGCACATCATCGTTGCAACGGCGGACTAGGCTGCGATGAGACGTCATTCACGGTTGGCGCTTGTCGTGTTGCTGACGTCGCCATCTGCACACGCCGCGGGTGCCTTCACGGGCCCGACCATCGCCGGCATTCCTGTCGAGTTTCTGCTGTTCGCGGTTATTTTGCTCGGGGTTGCGCTGTTTCATCAACGCACGCTACCGATCGCTGTTGTGGGCGTATGTGTCGTTGCGCTCTACAAAATTTATTTCTCGCCGTTTGCTGCCGGTCCGGGGTGGGACGGTTTCGGTGCACACCTGATGCACGAGTGGGTCATCCTGGTGAATCTGCTGCTGTTGCTGCTGGGCTTTGCGCTGCTTGCCAAGCACTTCGAAGACACCCATGTGCCCAGTGCGCTGCCGCGGATCCTGCCCGACGACTGGAAGGGCTGCTTTCTGCTGCTGGTGATCGTGTTCGTGCTATCGGCCTTTCTCGATAACATCGCCGCGGCGCTGATCGGTGGGGCAATTGCGCACACCGTGTTTCGCGCCCGGGTGCACATTGGATACCTGGCAGCGATCGTCGCTGCGTCGAACGCGGGCGGAGCGGGCAGCGTCATCGGTGACACCACCACGACGATGATGTGGATTGCAGGCATCGGGCCGCTCGAGGTGGTTGAGGCCGGAATCGGTGCCGCGGTTGCGCTCGTTATCTTTGGTATTCCCGCATCGCTGCAACAGCAGAGTTATGCGCCGATCCAGCGTCACGCCAGCGACGTTGCCATCGACTGGGCTCGTGTCGGTGTCGTGGCGTTCATCCTGGTTGCGGCGGTGGCGGTCAACCTCACGATCAATTTGCGTTTCAGTGATGTTTCCGACCGGTTCCCATTTCTCGGCGCGGCCGTATGGGTCGCGATGATCCTGGCTGCCGCGGTGAGAAGGCCCAATTGGTCCTTGCTGCCAGGCGCGCTAAAGGGCTCGCTATTTCTGCTTTCGCTCGTACTAGCCGCTTCGATGATGCCGGTTGACCAGTTACCGCTCGCATCGTGGCAGACTGCTCTGGGCCTTGGCTTCCTCTCGTCTGTTTTCGACAATATTCCATTGACCGCACTGGCGATTCGTCAAGGCGGTTACGACTGGGGATTTCTTGCGTATGCAGTAGGCTTTGGTGGATCGATGATCTGGTTTGGCTCTTCGGCCGGAGTCGCACTCGCCAGCATGTATCCCGAGGCGCGCTCCGTCGCGCAGTGGTTGCGCTACGGCTGGCCGATAGCGATCGCGTACGTGATCGGATTTTTGGTGATGCTTCTGTTGATCGGATGGCATCCCGGATCGGCGCCGCGCGCGGCTGCCCCGCAGGCGCCCGTGTTTGGACAGTTGCGATGACGGCGCCGGCACAACGCGTCGTTGTAACGCGGCGCATCTTTCCCGAACTGGTTGCCGATCTGAAGCGGGAGTTCGACGTCGTCGACAACGAAGCCGACGTCGGCTGGACCGCTCTCCAACTCGTTGCCGCGCTGAAAGACGCTGACGCCGCGCTGATCACTGCCGGCGAGCGCATTGACGACGCGCTACTCGCTCAGTGTGTGAACCTGAAGATCGTCGCCAATGTGGCGGTGGGCTACAACAACATCGATGTGGCTGCGTGTACGCGGCACGGGGTGATGGCGACCAATACGCCCGATGTGCTGAATGAAGCAACCGCTGATCACGCATGGGCACTGCTTCTCGCCGCTGCGCGCCGGGTCGGGGAATCGGAGCGCTGGCTGCGCGCCGGGCAGTGGCAGCGCTGGGCGTTCGACATGTTCGCGGGCGCGGAAATCAGCGGCAGCACACTGGGCATTCTGGGGATGGGAAGAATCGGGCGTGCAATTGCGCGCCGCGCGAGCGGCTTCGCGATGAAGGTGATCTACCACAACCGCACGCAGCTGTTGGCAAGCGACGAAGCCGGAGCGCGCTACGTCGCATTCGATGCATTGCTGCGCGAGGCCGACCATCTGGTGCTGGTGGTGCCGTACTCGACTGCCGTGCACCACATCATCGCGGCGGCGCAGCTGGCGCAGATGAGGCCGAGTGCGACGCTGGTCAATATCGCGCGCGGCGGAGTCGTCGACGATGCCGCGCTGGCGGCGGCTTTGCGCAGCGGGCAACTCGCCGCCGCTGGGCTCGATGTCTACGAAAACGAACCGAAGGTTCATCCAAGCTTGCTCGAACTCGAGAACGTCGTTCTGACGCCGCATATTGCATCGAGCACGCGAGCCACGCGGACCGCAATGGCATCGCTCGCGATTGCCAACGTGCGCGCTGCGCTCGCGGGTCAGCGTCCGCCGTCGCTGCTCAACCCAGAAGCGCTCAGTGCTGAGCGGCAGCGGCGTTGAGCAAGGAAAGTGCATGCCTGACATTAAGTTGACAAGGCGGCATTCGCTGCCGATTGCCAAGGCAAAGGCGCTGGCGCAGAAGGCAGCTGGCTCGCTCGCTGCAGAGTACGGCCTGGCGAGCGAGTGGCACGGCGCCACTTTGCGATTCCATCGCTCGGGCGTTGATGGACAGATGCTCGTCACCGCTTCGGAAATTCAGCTTGAGGTGACTCTTGGATTCTTGCTGAAGGCTTTCAAGGGCAGGCTGACCGAACATATTGATCGGAATTTCGATCAGTTGCTGGGCCCGGGCGCGGCCAAGGCGAAAAAGACAACCCGCCGCAGCTAGCTGGACGCGGATCGGCTGCGAACAGCGGACGCTGCTGGAAAATCGTCCCATTCGTGAAAGGCGTCGGTCCCGTTGAGCGCGCGCTCGACGAACATCAGGTCGTCATAACCCCAGAAGATCTGATCACCGATCGCCACCGAAGGAACCCCGAAAACGCCGGCCTCTATCGCCGCACTGGTCTGATCGCGCAGTTTTGCCTTGCACGCGGGCTGCTGTGCATCGGCAATCAAGCGAGCGCCATCAAGCCCGATTTCGGCCGCGACCCGCTCGACAACCGGCGCCTCGGCGATGTGCAGAGCGCGCACCCATACGGCGTCGAACAGCGCATTGACTAGGCGCTGTCGATCGTTCGCGCTGAACGGCAGCGATGAAACGCGCAGCGCGATCAGCGGATTGAAGGGGTGAAAAGCAGGCCGGTTGAGCTCAACGCCTAACAGCGCCGCCTTGCGCAACGTGTTCTTCCACATCCAGCGCATCTTCGAAGGCACCTCGGCCGGCCCAACCTGCCGATTCGCTTCAAGCAGTCCGGCAAACAGGACCGGAACGGGCTCGATGACACCGTCGTGGCGCTTGGCCAGAGCGGGCAACTGGGTCCACGCCAGGTACGCGTTGGGCGAGATGTAGTCGAAGTAGAATCGAAGAACGCTTTGCATCCCGTGCGCTCTCGCGTGCAGACTAATCTTTAAGGTCTTCGATCAGCGAAACGTACTGCTTCATCGCGTCTTCGCCCGACGTTCCCTTGACCTCATTCCATGCATCCCATTTTGCGCGGCCCACCATATCGGTGAACCCGGGTCGCGTGCCGCTGGCGTCGCCGCTCGTGGCCTGCTTGTACAGCGCATACATCTTCAGCATGGTCTGGTTGTCGGGTCGCTCCGGAAGGTTCTTCGATTCGGCAACTGCAGTCTCAAATTGAGCTTTCAAATCGCTCATGGTTTCTCCTCATCAGTGGTTCTTATCGGTGCGCGACTATTATGCAGCGGGACCAGGACTGGAATGTAAATACGATGCCCGCGCGCGAACGAATGTCCGCTGTCGACACCGCCTGGCTGCGGATGGACTCCGACAAGAATCTGATGATGATCGTCGGCGTCTACGAGTTCGACAGGCGCGTTGATATCGGACGATTGCGCGAGCTTCTTCAATCCCGATTGCTAACACATCGGCGGTTTCGCAGCCGTGTCGTGCGTGACATGACCGGCTGCTATTGGCAGGAGCTCGACGATCTGAATCCCGACGACCATCTGGTTCATGCGCGTCTGCCCGGCCGCGGCACCGAGTTGGATCTGAAGAAGTGGGTCGGCAGACTTGCATCGCAACCGCTTGACCCTGAGAGGCCGTTGTGGCAGATGCAGTTGATCGACAATTTTCGCGGCGGCCAGGCGCTCGTTGTCAGGATTCATCATTGCATCGCTGACGGCATCGCGCTGATCGGCGTGTTGCTTGCGCTGACATCGGCCGACATCGACGATGCCGCCGAATCGCCGTCGCGCCACCGTCGAGTCGACGGGGCGCTGGGCGGTTTGCTGGCTCCGCTAACGTCCGCGGCGGTCACGGCGATCGACGCCACCGGCAATGTGGCCACCGATGTGCTGCGCGCCTATGGCGCGATGGTCGACACAAAAGGCGCGCTTGCCGACGCTGCACTGCGTTACGCAGGGATCGGGTTAAGGGCCGCGCAGGATGCGGCGGCGCTTGCGCTGATGGCCGATGATCATTCGACGAGTCTCAAGGGCCGGCTCTGCGGCGAAAAAGCTGTCGCGTGGAATGAGCCGATCTCTATCGACGACGTCAAGGCCGTGAGCAAGGCATTGGACTGTTCGGTCAATGATGTCCTGCTTGCATGCGTAACGGGCGCGATTCGTTCATATCTGACAGCGCGAGGTGAGGCTGTTGCTGGCTGTGAAATGCGCGCGATGGTCCCCGTCAATCTGCGCGACCCTCGGCACTGGAAGGAGCTCGGCAACAAGTTCGGTCTGGTGCCGTTGCTATTGCCGGTCGGCATCGAGAATCCTGTTGCGCGGGTATTCGAGGTGCGCCGGCGGATGGAGGCGCTGAAAACCGGATACACGGCGGTGTTGTCGATGGCGCTGTTGTCAGCGGCAGGCCTTGCGCCGCGTGTGGTGCAGGCGCAGGCCCTGAACTTCCTGACTCGCAAGGCGAGTGCCGTGATGACGAACGTCCCCGGGCCGCAACAACCTCTTTTTCTGGCCGGCGCTCGGGTCAACCGGCTGATGTTCTGGGTACCGCAATCCGGAGATATCGGAGTGGGCGTATCGATCCTGTCGTACGACGGGGGCGTCCAGTTCGGACTGATCACCGATCGCGCTTTATGCAGCGATCCACAGCAGATCATCGATCGTTTCGAGCCCGAGTTTGAAAAATTGGCGCTTGCGCTGTGCATGCTGCCGTGGGGTCAGTCGGTCGATGCCGATGGCGCGTTCCAGTTGTTGTCCTCGCCACTCCGGAGGCGCGGCAAGCGGGCCAATCGCTCGAAAAGCAGCGCGCGAATACGGTAGAAAAGATAGACGCGGCGGCTTTTCTACGGTCAGAATTACGGGCCGCCGGCTATCGACTCGGTGTCGTATCCGTTCCTCGGGAGGTTCCACGATATGCGCAACTTGATCGCAGCATGGGTGATGGCTCTATCTGCCGCATCGGCCACCGGCGCGCCTGCGCCTGCACCCGCGATAACACGCATCATGGTGGTTGCCGACACGTCGGACGAAAACTCCGACCTGCTGACGGTAGCCGTTGCGGGCACTCCGCTGCAACGGATGCTGGGCGGACGTGTCGCGGTGCTGCCGATGCGCGACATGTTCGATGCAATGCGCGCAACTCGAACCGGCGAGTACGACGTGATCGTCGGTCCGGCGCACGTGGCAGCGTCGGCGCTGGTTCACGGATACGAGCTGATTGGTGCCAGTGCGGGGCAGACTAAATATGTGCTGGTCGGCGCTCCGACCATCAAGTCGCTGGCCGATTTGAAAGGTCAGCGTGCCTATTTCCCGGCGCAGGATTCGCTGCGCAGCTACGTGGCGCGCGGACTGCTGCAGGAGGAAAAGATGACACCTCGGTCGCTGAAGCATGTGACCTACGGGCAAACCAGCGGCGCGGGCCTGATATCGGTGGCCGGCGGCGGCGCCGAAGCGACGATCGCGCTCGAAAGCGAATGGAAGCAATGGCTGCAGCAACATCCGAAGAGCGGTGTCGTGCTGGCGACTTCACGTGAGATGCCGAGCGGCGTGTCCGTCGTGGTGAAAAAGGACACCCCCGAGCCGGTTCGACGCGCGGTGATGCAGTGGCTCGCATCTCCGGACAATCTCGTGCCGAACGCGGGCAAGGTCGTTGCCGCTTCGAATCAGGCGCCTTACGAGTACGTTGCCGGTTTGGGTCTGTTCACGCCGCCGGAGTTAAAGGGCGTCACGCGCGTGACGGCAAAGCACGCATTTGAGCTGAGCCAGAAGGGCGCGCGGTTGATCGATGTTCGCACCGAGCGCGAGTACAACACCAAGCACGCCCGCAATTCGATCCTGGTTCCCTATGGCGAGAAAAGCCTGAAGGCGCTCGACTTCGATTCGAAACTGGACTCGTTTGGCGGCCTGGCAAAGCTCGACAAAACGCAGCCCACCATCTTTTTCTGCAACGGCGCCGAATGCTGGAAGTCTTATAAGGCGTCGAAAGTGGCGAGCGAGTCGGGTTTTACGACGGTCTATTGGCTGCGCGGCGGAATGCCGGAGTGGAACGCAGAGCAGCTGCCCACCAACCCGTAAGTCTTGGCACGACCTACACAACTCACCCGTGAGTGAGAGCGCCGACTCGTACTTGCTGACAAGCCAGCCGACAGAACTTGATCGGCTTCAGCTGCAATCGCGAGTCTGGGAACCGGCCGGACGCTCGCTGCTCGTTCAGCTGCCGTCCCGTCTGCGCCTGAAGGCGGCCGATATTAGATGCGGTGTAACGGGATATGGCTGCCCGCTGATCCCAGCACGCATCGCAGTGCCTTAACGCCCTAACGGAGCAGCCCACCCATGTCAGAGCATTTCCACGTTCACGGCCCGCACGACCATGAACTCGAGCATGCCGCGCATGCGGGGCCGGGGGACAGTTTCTCGGGCCGCATCGCGGTGACTACCGCGCTGCTGGCAACGATCGGAGCATTGTTCTCGTACGAAGGCGGTGCGACGCAAGCCAATGCCGTTCTGTACAAGAACAATGCTGCGATCAAGAAGACGGAGGCGTCGAATCAATGGAACTACTATCAAGCCAAGAGCAGCAAGCAGAACCTCGCTGAACTTGGCGCAGCACTGGCGACCGGTGAGAAAGCCGAGCAGTTTCGCGGCGAGGCGGAGCGCTACAAGAAGGAAAAGGGCGAGATCCAACCGGTTGCGCAGAAACTCGAAGACGAGGCGCGGGAATGGGATAAGCGGTCCGACGAACAGCTGCACCAGCACCATCGCTGGGCGCAGGCCACCACCGCTCTGCAGATTGCCATCGCGATGGCCGCGATCGCATTGTTGACGCGACGCAGTTGGCTGCAGTATGCGATGTACGGCGTCGCCGGCGTCAGAGCCATACTCGGCGTTCTTGCGCTGCTCCATGTGTGACACCCCCGCTGTTGGTGACCACCGCCGCTGCGCAGCGATGAGCGATATGGAGCCACTTGAATAGCGATTCGTTGCACCGGCGGGCCTCTTTGCACAGCATGCCCGCCAGCTTCTACCTGGTTATCGCGTCGCATTTTGTCTCTGCTTTTGCAGACAATGCGCTTCTGTTGATTGCAATTGCGCGGCTGATCGAGCTCGGACTGCCCGGTTGGTGGGCGCCGCTGTTGAAATTCTGGTTCACGATTTCATACGTGCTATTGGCGCCATGGATCGGGCCGCTTGCCGACGCAATCCCCAAGGCGCGCCTGATGGCTTCTATGAACGGACTGAAGTTCGTCGGTGCAGCTCTGCTGCTGCTGGGCGTGCAGCCGTTGATAGCTTTCGGGATCGTCGGAGTCGCTGCTGCCGGGTATGCGCCCGCCAAGTACGGAATCGTCACTGAACTGCTGCCCGAAGACAGGCTCGTCGCGGCTAACGCGTGGACCGAGGTTACCGTGGTGTGCGCGGTGCTGGGAGGCACCGTTGCCGGCGGCGTGTTGGTGAGCTCATGGTTTGTTCACTTGCCCGCGTCGGAATGGGCGCAGAGCATTGTGTCATTGATCGACCAAAGCCCGACTGCTTTGGCGCTTCCGATCGGTGTGTTGTTGATTCTGTACGCGCTGGGAGTTGCGTTCAGCCTCGGCGTTCGCGCGATATCGACGCATTACGTCAAGACGTGGGCCAGCCCAGCCGCAATGCTGCGGGATTTCTTCGCAGCCAATCGGCTTTTGTGGCGCGACCGGCAGGGAGGCGTTTCACTTGCCGTTACCACGTTGTTCTGGGGCGCGGGTGCGACATTGCAGTTCATCGTCTTGCGCTGGGCGCAGGAGACGCTAAAGGTTCCACTGGATCAAGCGGCCTACCTGCAGGGGCTGGTGGCCGCCGGAGTCACGATCGGTGCGGCGCTCGCCGGACGCTGGATTCGGCTTGCGAACACCCTACGGGTGCTTCCGCTAGGTGTCGCAATGGGCCTGCTCGTGTTGGGCATGGCGTGGGTCGACACGCTGCCAATTGCGATTCCGCTGCTTGCTCTGATCGGCGCCTTCGCAGGATTCTTTCTGGTTCCGATGAATGCCTTACTGCAACATCGCGGGTATCAGTTGATCACGCCGGGACGAGCGGTCGCCGTGCAGGGGTGCAACGAAAATTTGAGTGTGCTGCTGATGCTGGCCGTGTACGCCGCGATGGTCGCCGCCGACGTTCCGCTGAATATGCTGCTGTGGGGCTTCGGTCTGGTCATCTCCGCAACAATGGGACTTTTGATGCTGCGGGAGCGCTTGCACATCATCGAGAACGTCGCTTCGCTGAACGATTCACCCCGCTAGCATCGTAGAGTGCGGTGGGTAAGGTCCTGCGGATATGGGGTGGTTGCGGGGACAGGATTTGAACCTGTGACCTTCGGGTTATGAGCCCGACGAGCTGCCAGACTGCTCCACCCCGCGAGCGCATCTTACATTAGCGACGTGTTTGAGAAAAATACGAGAAACATTTGCAATCTGCAGAACTCCCTCATTCAGACTAACGCGCCCCCGACTTTCATGCGTAAGCATGATTTTTGCTGACACTTGCGTATGTTCTGATTGCGCTACCGACATCGTGTCGGCGAAATCTCGCGTGAGGCGTTGGAGTGGAGAGCGATTATGAAACCGTCAAGACTCTCGACCGTTTATGGGGCACTTTTGGTGTCGCTTGTGTGCGCTGCGCCGGCGGTCCGTGCAACGACTATCTTGCAGTCGTCCGAGAGCTCGCTGCAACAGGCCGTGTGCGGTTTTTACACGGCGGTGCCCGCGCCATGCGACCAATCTGCTGAGCTTAGTACCGATCGGTGCACTTGCGACGACGCTGGGTTACTCGGCGGAGCGACCCACCTGCGGCAAAGTAGGAACCGGATGTATGGAGCCCTCTCCGGTTCCTTCGACGCCTATGACGGACCTGCATTCGGAGGCGGGGGTCTTGCCAATGGCGACCAGGCGCTGCGTAGCATTCTGACCGGCGAGTCGTTCGCCAGTGATGTCCACAACAGCGGCGCGAACGACGCCGGGAAGGCTCTAGGAAGCTATTTGACGGCTTCCAATGCGCCTCTGTTGACGCACATGTCGCTCAATGGTGGTCATGACCACGCAGTGGCGTTTCGGGGTGAGGATGACTCGATCATGATCGGTCACTACTCTTCGGGTTCTTGGAGCAAGAATGCCTTTTTGCGGGCATGGCAAGACGGACATCCACCGGGTAGTGGTCCGACCGACTTTGTGCCGATCGTGGAGACTGTCACCAGCTTGCCCGAACCGTCCACGTTTGCACTGTTAGGCCTTGGGTTACTGGCGTTGGGTATTGCGAAGCGTCAGCAGAAGAGGCGCTGATCGGCTCGCTTTGGTCAAAGCGGCCTTCGGCCGCTTTTTTTACGCCTTTGAACGATTGATGTCGCCACGTATACGCTTTCGCGCGTTTGAGCCCGCAATGAAGCGAACGAACGTCCGATGAGCACTCCGTCGCGCTTGTGCGGCATTCTATGGAAGGTGGTTCTCGCTGCGGGTCTCGTTGCGAGTTGCGGGCGCGAGAGTCCCGAGGAACTACTGGTCTCGGCCCACACCTACTTGTCTCAAGGCGACGCCAGCGCTGCAATCATTCAACTTCGTAACGCGTTGCAGCAAAGGCCTGAAGACGGGGCTATCCGCGTGATGCTCGGCCGCGCCTTGCTTGAGAACCGCGAGCCCGTGTCCGCAGAACGCGAATTTCGAAAGGCACTTCAGTACGGTCGGACGCAAAACGAGGTACTGCCTTTGCTGGGGCGCGCAATGCTCGAGCAGGGTAGAGCCGAGTCGCTGGTCAGCGAGTTTGTGTCTGCTGCATTGTCGGATCCGCAGTCCGAATCGGAGTTCAAGGCATCACTGGGACAAGCGCAGTTGCAGACTGGGCGTGTTGCCGACGCCGCTGCGTCTTTCGCTGCGTCGGAGCGCGCCAACCCCGAGTCGCTTGCAGCCCAGATTGGCCGAGCGCGCGTGCTCGCTCTTTCTGGCCATGGGGAAGAAGCGGTGCAACTGGCAGAGCGCCTCGCCGCCACCCATTCAAACGCTCCCGAGGTGCATATGCTGGTGGCGGATTTGCGCCTGATGGGCTCAGATCACGCCGCCGCCATGACTGCCCTGCAGCAGTCACTAGCGGCGGACGCGCGCTACCTGCCGGCCCGCTATGCGCTCATCGCAGCGCTGATTGACCAGCAGCAACTCGATGCTGCCAGCGCCGAGCTCGACCAAGCACGCTCGCAGGCGAAGGGCGATTTGCGGATTCCTTATTTCGACGCTGTGATCGCGCTGAGCAAGGGCGACTTAGTGAAGGCGCGGGAATCAGTTCAGCGCGTCCTCGCTCATTCTGCCGAGCACGTTCCGAGTTTGATTCTGGCCGGCGCGGTCGAGCTCAAGGCGCAGCAGCCAGCGGCGGCCGAAACCCTGCTTCGCAGAGCACTCGCACTGGCGCCGCAGCAGGCCGGTGCGCGGCGGCTTCTTGTGCGCACACTTCTGGATGCCGAGCAGCCTGGAAAAGCAGTCGAGTCATTGCAACCGCTGCTCGCTGCCGCCGATGCAGTCGACACGCAACTCGCACTGCTCGCCGGCGAAACGTATCTTGCCAACGGCGATCTGCGTCACGCCACCACGTATTTCGCGGCCGCCTCCGATGCATCGTCGCAAGGGTTAATCGCGCGGACCCGAATCGGTCAGATCGCTCTGGCGGCGGGCGATATCGACAGGGGCATCGCCCAACTCGAAGCGGTGATCGCCGTCGAGGGCGCGCCGGCCCAGGCCGCGCTCGCGCTGATCGCGGGCTACATGCTGAGCAATGAGCCCGACCGTGCAGTGCGGACCGCGCAACGACTGGTTCAAAAGCAGCCAACTAAGCCGTTCGCTTATCAGGTACTCGGTTCGGTCCACGCCGCGCGAAACGAACCCGCCGACGCGCGCGAGCAATTTGTGAAGGCGCTCCAGATGTCGCCGGGCTACTTACCGGCCGTTAGCGGACTAAGCCGTCTCGACATTGCGGCAAATAAACCAGCGGACGCACGCCAACGATTCGCTGTTGTCGTCGCCAAGGAGCCTAACAACGAGCAAGCGTTGCTGGGATTGGCCGATGTGTTGTCGAAAACTTCCGGTCCTGCGGCCGAAATCACCGACACGTTGCAGCGTGCGATCAGAGCGAATCCACAGTCAAGCAGCGCGCACCTGGCACTGATTGCGCATTATCTGAAAATCAAGGACTCGAATCTCGCGCTTTCGGCGGCACGCGAAGCATCGGCTGCGTTGCCGAACGACACGCGCATCCTGCTTGCGCTGGGTCGGGCGCAGGAGCTGTCGGGGCAAGTTAACCAGGCGATTGATACGTTTAAACGGCTAGCGCTGCTTGAGCCGCAGTCGACGCTGCCGTTGACGCAACTGGCTGCGTTGCATGCGCGCCGCGGCGAATACGCCAGGGTCATTGAGGCGCTAGAGCGCGCGCAGGCAATCTCCGCCGACGACCCGGCCCGAATCCGTGATCTGGTGGCAGGCTTTTTGATGTCTGGAAATCCCGACGAAGCGGTCAGGCAGGCACGTACGCTGCAGGCGTCGGCGCCGCAGTCCGTTGCCGGCTACGTACTCGAAGGTGACGTGCATAGTGCCGTTCGTCAATGGGGTCCCGCAGAGCGCGCGTATCGTGCGGGCCTGAAGGTCGAGCCCGATGCTGGGGCGATTGCGTTGAGGGTGTACAGAGCGCTTGATGCAGGCGGACGGAATGCGGAGGCCGACGCCTTCGCCAAAAAATGGATCGTCCAACATCCAAAGGACACGCAGTTGCGCGCAAGGCTGGCCGAACGTGCACTGCGGGCACACGATTTCCGGGCAGCGATTGCTCATTACGAGGCCGTGATCGAACGAGACCCTGAGAATTTTGTGGTTTTGAACAATCTTGCCTGGGCGAGCGCGCAGTTGCGCGACCCCCGGGCAATCGGTTACGCGCAGCGTGCCGTACGACTAGCCCCAGGAAGTGCCGCGGCACTTGATACGCTGGGAACCCTTTTGGTCGCAAATGGAGATATCGATCAGGCCCTCGATTCACTGCGCAAGGCGACCGAGCTGGCGCCCAAGCGCCCGGACATCCGTTTGAACTACGCAAAGGCGCTCATCAAAGCTGGCAAGAAGGACATTGCCCGAACCGAGCTTGAGGCGCTGCAGGCTGCCCCGGACGACTTTGCGGGCAAGTCCGAGATCGTCGCGATGCTTCGAGGTCTGTAAAGCGCGTGACGTACGCCGCTACCAGAAGATGACGCAATCGAGCGCTGCGGTGGTAGCGGTGGTCGGCCTCGGGTACGTCGGCCTGCCGCTCGCGGTTGAGTTCGGCAAGAGGTACCGAACCATTGGCTTCGATGTTTCCGCCCCTAAGGTGCGCGCCTATCTGGAGCACCGCGATCCAACGGGTGAACTGAGCCGCGAAGAGATCGCCGCAGCAGTCTTTCTCGAACCGACGACGGACGCGGCGCGCTTGCGCGAAGCAGATTTCTTGGTCGTAGCCGTGCCGACCCCGATCGACGATGCGCATCAGCCCGACTTCGGTCCGCTGATCGGTGCCAGCGTCGCGGTCGGTCGCAACCTCAAGCGGGGCGCAACTGTGGTCTTCGAATCCACCGTGTATCCCGGCGCGACCGAGGAAGTCTGCATCCCGATCCTCGAGCGTGAATCGGGCAAGAAGTGGCAACGCGATTTCTCGGTCGGGTACTCACCGGAACGGATCAATCCAGGCGATCGCGACCATACGCTGACCCGCATCGTGAAGGTGGTGTCCGGTGATTCTGCCGCGACGCTCGAACGGGTTGCCGCCATGTACGGTTCGATCATCACGGCGGGCGTGCACCGGGCCTCCTGCATCAAGGTTGCCGAGGCCGCGAAAGTGATCGAAAACACGCAGCGCGATCTGAATATTGCGTTGATGAACGAGTTGTCGCTGATTTTCCATCGGATGAACATCGACACGATGGAAGTGCTGGAGGCGGCGGGGACGAAATGGAACTTTCTGCCGTTTCGGCCGGGCCTGGTTGGCGGCCATTGCATCGGCGTTGATCCGTATTATTTGACGCACAAGGCAGACAAGCTGGGCTACCACCCGCAGGTGATCCTCGCCGGCCGGCGCATCAACGACGGCATGGGAAAGTTCATTGCCGAACAGACGGTCAAGAACCTGATTCAATCGGGCGTCGCGGTGAAAGGGGCGCAAGTCGTCGTGCTCGGATTGACCTTCAAAGAGAACTGCCCCGACTTGCGAAATTCGAAAGTCATCGACGTCATCAGGGAGCTCGAATCCTACGGCGTCACTGTCACGGTGCACGACCCTGTCGCCGATCCGCAGGACGCCTTTGATCACTATGGGCTGTCACTGGCTTCTTGGGACGAATTGCCGCGGGCTCACGCGGTGGTGGCGGCCGTTGCGCACCAGGCTTTTCGCGAGCGCTCGGTCGACAACATGATGGAAAAACTCGCGCCCGGCGCGCTGTACGTTGACGTGAAGTGCCAAGCTGATGCAGGAGCCTTCCGTGACCGCGGCGTTACTGTTTGGCGCCTGTGACGTATCTACGGTAGTCTAGGCCTGCAACCGACGACCGGAACCTGACGAGCGGCAATTGCTGCGAGTCTGTTTGATGTTTACGCTTTTTGGCGTAAACCAAAAGTTCGGCGCGTCGTTAACTTCATAGCCGTGCGATCCTGTCAAGGGGAAAAAGCAGGGCTCTTCGCCTGCTACTTCCACGATCGTGTTGCAAGGTAATCGGCAACACTGGGGCGCCGGACCGCGATGCGCTCCGGAGCCACGAAGCGGCAATGTTGTCCCGCTATCGTGGTGAGGAAGATCCGTCGATTACCCAGGCGGACTTAAAGATGATTGGCCATACGGGGCTGGGTCGGAAAAGGAGCTTCAGTGCTGAGCTTGTCGCGTCGCCAGTTTTCGGCTGGAGCCTTGACCGAAATGGCGGTATTCGCCTGTTGCTGCACGGTGGCAATGTTGGTTGCTGCGTCGCTGCAACTGGGCACCTACGACGTTGTCGCGCCCACAATTTTCTTTCCCGCCGTCCAGTTCGCCTTGGTCATGACCGCCCTTGGCGTCGTGTTTAGCCTGTTTCGGGTCGGCGAGGCTAAGTCGATATCGGCAATCCTGGTTCGTACAACGATCGTGCTGGGGGTTGGCTATCCGATTGCCTTTGCACTGTTCGGCTACGACCAGGGCGAATCGATCGCGCGCTGGGTGCTCGCGTCCGCCTGCTTGTACACCCTGGGTGCGGTAATGACGATCCGGATGGCCATCGCGACGGTACTGGGGTCGGGTGTTGGGATGCAGCGGATCCTGGTTGTAGGGACGGGTCCGGAAGCGCTTGCAGTGGAAAGCGCCATTAATCAGTTGGGCCCGCGCCGATCCGTGGTGGTCGGGTTTTACCCGACTGGCACTGAGGACGCGCCGCAGGTTGCCGGCGTCGCCGGCAAAGCGCCGTGCTTTCCGAGTTCGATCGATCTGCCGGCAATCGTCCAGCGTTTCAATGTCGACGAAGTCATCATCGCGGTGCGAGAGCAACGCGGCGGAAAACTGCCAATCCGGGATCTGCTGGAGTGTCGCATCGGGGGTGTGCCGGTGCGCGAGTTGTCTGCTTTCTACGAGCGCGTCCGCGGCGAGGTGCCGATCGAATCGCTGAAGGCGAGCTGGCTAATCTACGGCGACGGTTTTTCGCAGGACACGACTCGAACGATCGTCAAGCGCGCCTTCGACATTGCGTCCGCCTGCATCCTGCTTCTGATTGCGCTGCCCGTGATGTTGTTGACGGTCGTCGCGATCTTTCTGGAAAGCGGGGCGCCGGTTTTTATTTTGCAGGAGCGTGTCGGACGTGGCGGCCGCGCATTTCTATGCGTCAAGTTCCGCAGCATGAGGCCCGACGCCGAGAGCGACGGCGTCGCACGATGGGCAAGCGTCGGCGACGAGCGCGTGACCCGAGTCGGTAGGCTGTTG
>JBDUCU010000103.1:0-10246 GCA_040003315.1 Burkholderiaceae bacterium
TGTTGCTTCGAGGTCTCAACGCCGAATATTCACGCAGGAATTTCTTTACCGACTTCAGCACGCTCGATACGATTTGCATGCGCTGGCAATGGTGCCGGTGTGAAAGGGTCTTGAGATGTTCAACAGCCGCTACCCGCAACTGTCTCCGCGAGAAATGCTCGCGGAAACGGTTATGTGCCGCCGCATTTTTGTGGCGCACAGCGTGATGGCGTCTGGCATTGGCGAAGTGCTTTCCGGCTTTGTCGTGCTTAGTAGCGATCCAGGCGGAGGTTCAGGCGTGTAGCTGAATAAGCTGCCAGCCAAAAGCCCGGATCGCTTGAACGCCTCCGGGCTTTTTGTTTGTGCAGTCTTAACGCTAAGAGGTGATGTATGAAACGCAAGGATCGGTTCACAACGAAGAATGACTTCTTCTACGCCTGTGTAGTTGTTGCGATGTTCGTGGTGTCGACGTGCAGTGTCGGTGCGGTGGTGGTGAATGCTGGGACGGTGCCGGTAGTCGCTGCTGTGGTGCGCGCCGCCTTAGTCGCTGCCGCCACGTACTTCGCTTCAGGATAGTGGAAGTCAGATGAAAGCCGAGTCTCCGTCCGGTGACGTGCGAATACCCCCGATTCGCACGTTGCTGGCCGGAGCCGGTCTCTGCTCCATCCGCAAAGTACTTCCAGACCACGGATAAGTCGTTGTGCGCTCCCGGCCCGCGTTCTGGAGCGCTGGCTTGATCACTTTGCCGCCGCGTTAGAAGGCGAAGCAGGTTAAGTTGAAATTGATTAGAAGATTTCGGACAGGAGATCGAGAGGCGGGCGCATTTATTTCAAAACTCGGTTGTAGATCGATCCGCCATCAAGCTCCTCGATACGTTTAGTAGTACGGCATCTGGCATTACCTGCACAGAAGTGATGCGCGCCTTCGTTGCCATGGCAGACAAGTCAACGAGCGGATTCATCAGCTTCTCTGCCACGATGCTCGGAATGGTGTTGACCGGGAAACCAGCTACCCGCAGATCAATGATTTCCATGATGAGGCGGCCATCGCTCGCGATCAGTCGTCCTCGAATCCTTGCGCCGGTGGATCTGGGAAGTGCAAATCCGCCGATTGCGAACTGTGTTTCGACAGTGATTTCGGACGGCGGAAATAGTGCGACCTGAACGTTGTCCAGACCGGGCCGCGTATCCAGAAACGCTGCAATGTCTGCAGGCAGCCAAAGCGCCTTCGCATCTGCCGTGCCAAGACTCTGCAGACGCTTCTCCTTGCGGTCGACCACGAGATCCATCATGGTCACGTCGATCCGCTCAAGTACGGGAGAGCCGGCCCGCTCCACCCGTTCACCAACAATGCGCACGCGCCGAATGTCGAATATTTCGCCCGTCTCGCGCGCGCCATCGACAGTCACGACATAACGAGCGGCCGCGCCGACAAAGCGTGGCAGCTCCGCAGCGATAAGTTGTTCGACACGCGTATCGACGACTGTCGCGCATCCCGTCAGCCAAAGGGTGCCTGCTCTCCTGGTGGATAGAGTGGCGGATTGTTGGCTGGACCGCCTGAAAAGGCGCAAGATACAAAGGTATTGACAGACACTCTCTCCGCCAACGTTTGTTCAACAAATTACGCGGCTAATCGATAGGCGCAGCTTTTCTCTGTGACCAGACTCGGGCGTGGGATTAATTACGATGCGGAACGCAGTGGCGAAAGGACGCGCGCTCGCTCGTCGAAATCCCGGAAGCTTGCAACGACAGCCATGCGGTGATGGCCACAAACGCCGGTCTAGTCCAGCTCATGGACACCTGAAGCAGATCATGTGCATCAAGGGCGGAACGCGTTTGACTCCGTGAATATTCAGTAGCGCAGTGGCAGAACGGTCGGCGGCGCGCGCCGACCGTTCGCCCTAACGTGCCGCCATCAATGCTCTCACCGATCCATCCTGTTTCAAACGTAAGAATCGGATGAGTGATCGAAATGATTGCGTTGCGAGCGTTCTTAGAGTGCAGCATTGAAAACGACGAGGCATCGATGACACATGCACAAGACAGCCGGAAACCTGCCACCCGATTGCTGGACCTTCGGTTCAACTACATCCCGGCTGCAGCGACCGATATCGCGGCAACCTGGAGGCGCTTCGGATTTGATCCGCACGTCAACAAGCAACGGCGCGAACTGTTAAGGAACAGCATCAGCGGCCCGGCGACTGCTTTGATTGCATCGTAAGGTCACACCATTTGGATCCGCTACAGAGCGGATTTCACCAATTGTCTCGGCAGCGGCCATCAGCGGCGTTGCCTCGTGAGTTTGCCTGGCGCGTGCCCGACCTGCACGTCAAGCGCAGCACATACCGCGGCACGGCACTGAGGAAAATACTTTGTGATTTGGAGCAGGGCTAGCGCGGGTGATTACTCGAATACCGCGGTTAGGGAAACGCCCCCTGCACTTCCGTCTTTCGATACTATCGCGCAATTTCGAATCGGATGATATTTTCTAAAGCTACCCGGGGAATCAAGCGATGATTGCGAGACACGACCAGAGTGCCATTCTTTCGCAGGCCGTCGAGCACGGAGACACCGTTTATCTGGCGGGCATCGTGGCGACCGACCTGAGCAAGGACGTCAAGGGCCAGACCAAGGAAATTCTCGATGAGATCGACCGCCTGCTCGGCAAGTGTGGCTCGAGCAAATCCAAGGTCATTCAGTGCCATATCTGGGTCAGCGACATCCGCAATCGCGTGCCGATGAACGAGGTGTGGACCGAATGGGTCGACAAGAAGAACCTCCCGGCACGGGCCTGCGTCGAGGCCAAGCTCGCCGATCCGAAAGCCCTCGTCGAAATCATGGTAATCGCCGGTAAATGAGGCGCGGAGAAGGCAGCTGTCATGCCTGATGCTGTCATCTCTGACTCCTCCGCCGGAGCGCGACTTGATCGCAATGTCGAACTCGATGATTGAGCGCGCCGCAATCATGATCCGCGCCGGCATTCGATGAATATCACTTTCCGCTCGCTGTGTATGGTGGCCGGACTGCTGCTGGCAGCATGTACATCAATGACACTCGATCGTACGGATGCAATAGCGGAGCTCGCGCCGGCCGGCAAGCTGCGCGCGGCAATCAACTTCGGTAACCCCATTCTTGCGACCCGCGATGCGAGCGGCGAGCCGCGTGGCGTTTCGGTCGATCTCGCGCGGGAAGCCGGGCGACGGCTCGAGTTGCCGGTCGAGATTGTGCTGTTCAACTCGGCCGGCAGCGTCGTCGATGCGGTCAAGGCACAGCAGGTCAATCTCGCATTCTTGGCAATCGATCCGGTGCGCGCCGCAGATATGGAATACACAGCACCTTACGTCATCATCGAGGGTGCGTACCTCGTGCGTAACGACTCGTCCTTGCAGCGGAACGAAGATGTCGACCGGCCTGGCGCCCGTGTCGCCGTGGGTCGGGGCAGTGCCTATGACCTCTTTCTTACGCGCGCACTCAAGTTCGCCACGCTCGTGCGAGCGCCGACCTCACCCGCCGTCACCGATTTGTTTCTGGCCCAGAATTTCGACGTCGCCGGCGGGGTGAAACAGCAACTGCAAATGGACGCGAAGCGCATAGATGGCGTGCGACTCTTGCCCGGTCGCTTCATGGTCATCGAGCAAGCGATCGGTGTTCCAAAAGGTCGATTGGCGGCTCAAACCTGGCTCGCTCAGTTCATCGAAGAGATGAAGGCTTCGGGCTTCGTGGCCGGCGCGCTTCGTCGCCACGGAATCGAGGCGCCGATGTCGCACCCACGCGGCCGTGAGTCTCGCGACGGCCGCGATTTCAGCACTGCGCTTGTTACGCAGTCGCAGTGAGACACAGCCGAGAGCGGCACCGATGCCCGAGTTTCATTGCTTTCGACGGTGATGTGCGAAACTGGCAAGAGGTCGTCGACTCAGTTAACGAACGCCCCCAAGGGAGGAAAACCATGCTTGTGAGACACGCTTGTGGTTTGGTTGTAGTCGCGGCGCTGACCGCCTGCTCCAGCTTCGATGTTGTCCAGCCTAAGGACGGTGCAATCATCACACTGCCGGCGCGCACGAAAGTGGCAATGCAAGGCAACCCGGGCCTGTCGGGCGTACAGGTAAAAGTCGATGGCGCCGACGTCAGCAACCAGATGAACTATGTGGCATCCGCGCGTAGCGAGGGCGACCTGGCCCTGCTGGCGGGAAACCACACCATCAATGTGCAGGCGGACGTACCGTGCTGGTACTGCTCCGGTCAGTCGTATCGCCCGACCGAACAGAGAAAGATTTGTGTGATCCCGCCGGGACCCCTTACGGGACCGTCGAAGACCGCGCGCTCGAATGCCACTGGCAAATTGAGTTGGTCGACTGCCAGCAGCACCTCCGTCGTGGTGGGCATCGATGCCAGTACCCCCAAGACGCGCTGGAATTTCCGTCGTCTGGGCGGCTTTGCCAGCACTACCGGGTTGATTGAATCCGCCGAGTTTCCATGCCGTTGCCTGCGTTCGATGGCCGCCACACAAGGTGAGCCGATTGGTTTGGCGACGTGCGATGACTCCGATGTCCTACAACAGTGGCAGTCGCTTCCGGAAGTCACGTTCGGACCTGGCAACTTCCGTTTTCAGAACAATGGACGTGGCATCAGCGACGCTTGCTTGACCGAGGGTGCGGCTCCGGACAGGATCCTCCTTCAACGCGCGTGCAACACTTTGTCCACCCAAGCTTGGTCGATCAAGGACAACACGACCGGTATGGTCGGAGGCGCGCCTTGGTAGCAGCCGACTTGTGCGCCAGATCATTTGAAAACGCACCGTGAGCGCGATGAAAGAACAGCGCCAAAATAAGGGCCAACGCCGCTCCGGCTAAGGCCCGTAGAACGCTGCGACGCAGACGCCAGTTGTCGGGCCGGTCTCTTGCCTTGCAGTGAGCTTCGTCTGCTCACGAAATCCCAGCCGCAGCAAACCCATCTTCAATCGCCTTGATCTTTGCAGCGAGCACCGTTGGTGAGGCGTTGCGAAAGAGCGACCGGCCCGCTTGGACGACGGCGCGCCGGCTGTCCGTGAACTGCGAGGTGCGCGACAGATGGACGGTGAGTGCGATGAAGAAAAGCGCCGCCAGTTCGCGCTGGCTGAACACGAACTTTGCTGAGCTTTTCGCGGTCATGATGCGGTACGCCGCATAGTTGTGGATTCCGCTGTTGTCATGCACCCACCCATAGTCATTGCGGTCGTAGGTATAGGGGGCCGTGGCGGAGCGGAAGTCGTTCATGTGCTTCGGCTGGTCATGAAGCGTCGGATTGGCCATGTCGCGAAGCGCAGTGCCGGGGCCATCAAAGCCGACGCCGAGAGTCCACACCCATTTGCTCAGTGGTCTTGTGAAGTTGGCGATGATCGTGCCGAAGATGTCCGAATACGATTCGTTCAGCGCTCCGGACTGAGTTCGATATTCGAGCCGTGACGTTTTGTCCGTCACGCCGTGAAACATTTCGTGAGCCACGATGTCCAGCATCGAGGCGACGGAATAAAACGAGTGGTCGGGGAACAGAATCTGGCCGTACACCATCTGGTCGCCGTTGAAGTAGGCGTTCTTCCATTGGCGCGCAGGCCGAACACCCTCGCTTCGGTCCCAGCAGTTCACGGTCGAAACCATTTCGCCGCCGCGGTTGTCGATGTTGTTGCGCATGACCACTGTGCGCAGAAAGCGCGCGACTTCGGAGCCGTTTGCGTGGGCGCCGATGGCCTCCAACGGCCACGCAGGTGGGGTCTCGTAAAGCGCACCGGGTAGCAGAGTGCCCTGTGCAGACGGATCCTTGAAGTCAAACCCATACGTGCTGACGTTCAGCGCGATGTCGCGCAGCAAACGCCCGCCGCCCGACTCCACCTCGACCACGATCTTCCTTTGCTTGCGGTTGGCATCGCGAACCGTCTGGGTTTCGGCTGCCATGGTGGCGGTGCGCGGCAACTCCGCCAGCAGCCTGCCGGTCTGCGCGTCGACGACATAGTCCTTCAGCGGTGAATCACCGCGCGCAGTTGAACGCGCCTTCGGAGGCTTCGACCGAACATTTTCCAGGATGTAGGCCAGACCCCACTTCTGTTGGTGCTGATCAAAGTAGTAATAGAGCCGCGGAGTTTCGGTGACTTGCTTTACTGCGACGCGAGCCGCTTTCGCAGCGGTCGCCGCCGCCTGCGCGGGAGAGATATCTGCAATATTCGAAACGCCGGTCGGCGCGCCCAACGAGGCGTTGATGCCAATGCAGCCATTGCGCTTGTCGAGCTCGACTGTGACGAGCGATCCGTAGACAGGAATCTTGCAGAAATACTGACGAAACTTGACGATCATCGTGCGGGTGAGCGGCATCGCTTCGACGCCGACGCTCCTGAATTCGGCGTTCGTGTTGTCAGCAACCGGTTTCACGAACTGCGGCAACCGGGCGTTCGCGAACGCTTTCTCGAGGTGCTCAAGGGCTGCGGCTTCAGGTCCCTGCGCGATCGCCGGCCCCGCTAGCTTATCGATTGGCCTGCGGGCGGATCGTGTGCGCATGGCCGATGCAGTTCCATCCTTAAGTTCGCGCCCCAAGGGTTCGGCCGCGCTGATAGCGAATCCAGCGAGCCCTGATTTGCCTAAAGCGGGTGCGCCGCGACGCGCACTGCGGGCCCGACCCGGCTTGGTCGACGCGGCGGCGCTCACTGGCCGACTCTTCTTGACGCCCCTTACGCGCATCGTGCCTCCTGTCTGTTACGCAATCAGTCCTAAGCGAAATAATACGACCGTGATTCTTGGAGGAAGCGCGGCGTACAAATTACAGGCGCTCGAGTCAAGTTAGCCGTGTTTCACCCCTAAAAATTGGATTAGGCGTGCGGTCCATATCGACCCTTTCCGTTGCCCAAACTCGTCCATCATCAAGCCTGTTCATTGTGATTGATGCTCGATGCAACCAACTGCGACCTGGGTTATCTACCGCGATACGAAAACGGGCCAGCTGCTCCGAAAGTACATTGGCAACGGCTGCCGCGTCAGATCTGAAAAACAGGACTCGGCGCACCGGAAAAGCAGCGGACGCTGAGCGGCTGTTTCGGCGCAAGCGGCGTGCACGCTCGTCAGCCGCAGCGATTGTTGCGGCGTGAACCAATCTGCAGCGCACTCCGCCCAGATCGGGCATATGCCTTGCCATAGAGTCCTTGCTTATCAACACCACAAGGGAGTCTTCATGGCCACGACACAATCGGCGGCAACACGTACAGGCGGAGTCAAAGCAGACGCGATTGAACTACTGACATCCGACCATCGCAACGTTGAAAAGCTGTTCAAGGAGTATGAAAAGCTGGTCGAGAACGACGGCAGCTACAACGAGAAGGAGTCCCTCTCAGCCACGATTTGCGCCGAGCTCACTGTCCATGCGCAGCTGGAAGAAGAAATCTTCTACCCCGCGGCACGCGACATCCTGGACGAGGAAGAACTGGTCGACGAGGCTGTGGTCGAGCATGCAAGCGCGAAGGACCTGATTGCGCAGCTTGCCGACATGTCTCCGGATGACGATCTTTACGACGCCAAGGTCAAGGTGCTCGGCGAGCTGATCGAGCACCACGTCGAAGAAGAAGAGGACGAAATGTTCCCGAAGCTCAAAAAGGCACGGCTTGATACGGCGTCGCTCGGCGAACGGATGCTAGAACGCAAACAGGAACTGATCGATGAACTCGGAATCGGCGTCGAGGCAGTAGATCGCGAACAGACCTCGCCACGTTAAATTTGTCCTGGCAGGAGAGCGCGTTGAAGAACGGGGGCGTGCGCGTTGAGCGAAAAAAATTATCAAGGGTGCGACTTTTGGCCGCCGTGGTGAAGGACGCTGGAAGCCGAACCTACGGGCAAATAAGTGAAGCAGGCGTTCGGCGAGGCACCTAGTCGGCCTTCGCGCAAGAAAGAGTCCGCCTTCGCGCAAGAAAGGGCGGTGGGTCTAACCGTCGAGGGCGGTGGGTCTAAGCGTCTTTTTTTTGCTGCACGAGCTGCGCCATCGCAAGAGCCGCCTCGCTTGGCTCTCGCCTCAGCCCCTCAATCACTCCGACACGGTCTTTCTCCGCCCGGTTCTGGCTCACTTTCCATTTGCCCAAGAGGTTGGCGATTGGAATTTCAATCCCAACGATTGCGGCCAGCATGGTGTCGATGAAATCGAGTGGTGCGTCGGACACCCTCCATGGATCGGACCGCGGCGCCTCATAACGCTGCGTCAGCACACCGACAAACCGTCGAAGCCACTCGCGGTCATCGATGATCCGCAGCGGGCCGGTCGCGTGCACGATCACGTAGTTCCACGTAGGCACCACTTTGCCGTGCTCCCTCGTCGACGGATACCACGCCGGCGATACATAGGTGTGCGGACCCTGAAACATTACGAGCGCGTCCACCTCCGCCGAAAAATCACGCCAAACCGGGTTGGCCCGAGCAACGTGCCCCCGCAATGTTCCGAACGGTGCGGGCTGCGGATCGACCTCGAACGGAATGTGGTTGGCATCGAGCCCGTTCGATGCGAGCACTACCAGCGCGCCGAACGGGTTGGTCCGCATCATCTCGTGCAAAACCTCGACGCGGGTTTCCGAAAAGTGGGAAGGGACGTACATCGTTAGACCCGTCGAACCGGCTCCGAAGGAAATGTAATGACGTGATCGGCGTCCAGACGGATGCCGATTTTTTCGCCGATCGCGTGCTCGTGATGACTGGGCACCAGTGCCAGCACTTCACGGCCGCTCACAAGCCGCAGCGTATAGATGAAATCTCCGCCACGAAATACCCTGCGCACCCTTCAGCCTATCGCGCATGATCGGCGCAGGTAGACTGCGCCCGCTGCAATTGACAGGAACTTCCATGGGTTATGTATTCGCGGCGCCGCCTCAGGCGGTGGTACCAGTCGACGGCACGACCGACCTATTTCCGGTGCACCGGATTTATTGTGTCGGGCGAAATTACGCCGACCACGCGAAGGAGATGGGATTTTCGGAGCGCGAGGCGCCATTCTTTTTTTCGAAACCGGCGGACGCGGTACTACCGGTGCCTTTTGGGACGACCGGCGAGCTGCCGTACCCGGGCGAAACGACGAATCTGCATCACGAGATCGAATTGGTGGTGGCCATCGGTACCGCAGGCAGCAACATCGTTGCGGCAGATGCGATCAAGCACATTTACGGTTATGCGGTTGGGCTCGATATGACGCGGCGTGACTTGCAGTTTGCGTTGCGCGACAAGGGCAGGCCGTGGGATGTGGCGAAAGGCTTTGATTATTCGGCGCCGATTTCTCCATTGAAACCGGCCGGCGTGACCGGCGAGATCGTCAGTGCGCAGATCTGGCTTAACGTTAACGGCGAACGCCGCCAGGCAAGCAACATCGCAAAGCTGATCTGGAATGTCGGCGAGACAATCGAGCACCTGTCTAAGTTCTTCGAGCTGCGTCCGGGCGATCTGATCTACACCGGTACGCCTGAAGGCGTCGGCGCGGTCAAGCGCGGCGACGAACTCGATGGCGGCATCGAACACATCGGCGCGTTGAAGGTCAGGGTGGTCTAGCGGCGATACGATGCGCAGTGCCCGTCGTTGCACTAGTCGATGATCACTCTTTACGGCTACTTTCGCAGCTCAGCGTCCTTTCGGGTGCGGATCGCACTCAACCTGAAGGGCTTGCCGTTCGAGTACGCAGCCGTGCATTTGTTGAAGGGCGGCGGGCAGCAGTTCGATCCATCGTTTCGCTCGCTCAGCGCCGATGCACTGGTGCCGGTTTTGCAGCACGACACGCATGTACTGACCCAATCGCTTGCGATCATCGAGTATCTGGAGGAGACCTTCCCCAAGGCGCCGCTGCTGCCCGTCGATGCCGTCGAGCGCGCGTACGTGCGATCGCTGGCTCAGATGATTGCCTGCGAAATTCATCCGCTGAACAATCTTCGCGTGCTGCGTTATCTGGTGCGCACGCAATATGCTTTGCGCCCCGTGGCCAATGATGCGGCGGAAGCCGCGTATAAAACGCTTTACCGCCAGCGTGGGGAATTGAATCTGCGCGTTGTGGATTTGGGGCCACCATCATCGCGTCCGGTTTGGGGAAGTCCGCCGCCTAACCCAGCTCGTTAATCGGTCTGTCTTTCAATTGTAATGATCGAAAGCGCTGCATCAGTTTCCGTAGTGATTCCCGCCTACAACGAATGGGCTGCCGTCGGCGCGCAGGTGGCTGCGGTGCGCCAAGCTTTGCAGCGGCGTGGAATCACGCATGAAGTGATTGTGGTGGATGACGGATCCGAGGATGGC
>JBDUCU010000233.1:0-3006 GCA_040003315.1 Burkholderiaceae bacterium
TGATGCGCCACAGTGTGCGAGCGTCGTTCGGATCGAGCAGCGTGGCCGAATGCAATAGCGACGCGTTGTCCCAGATCACCACATCGCCAACCCCGTACTTGAGCTGATACTGATACTTCGGCCGCGTCGCATGCACCTTCAGCTCGTCGAGCAGCGCGATCGCCTCGTCGTCGGGCATGCCCTCGATGCCGAACGAACTGCCCGACACCGCATACAGCGCCTTGCGACCGGTGACCGGGTGCGGTCGCACGATGCGGTGCCTGACCCAGTTCATCTTGCTCTTCTGTTCGTCGTTCAGCAGCGAGGCCACCGTGCGCGACGCTTCGTTCACGTCGTCGCGGCTGCCGTAGTGATGCAGCCCGACCAGATTTTCGAGGCGCGTCTTCATCGCCACGGAAAGGTCGTCATACGCCGCGTACTGATTGGCGAACAGCGTGTCGCCACCGACTTTCGGCACGACGATCGAGTACAGCATCGTGCAGCGCGCGGGAACATCCAGATAAGAGTAGTCGGTATGAAAGTAGGTGCCGGCGTCTGCAAGCCCCGTCGCGCGGCCATCCTTGACTACATTCGACAGGATCAGGATGTCGGCACACGCCGGATGATGAAATTGGTCGATGACATGCGGCTCTGAAGGACCGAAGCGCCGCGCAAATGCGTGGAACTGCGCGGGTGTCAGGTTCTGGCCGCGAAACACCAGCACCTGACCGGCAAAGAACGTGCGCTCGATCTCGTCAAACTCCGTGTTGCTCAATGAAGCAGCCAGATCGATGCGGTGGGCCTCGACGCCAAATCCGTCGCCAAGCTTGCGCAGGCTCAGCATTACAGTCCGTTCGCCAGGAATCCGCCGTCCACCGCGATGGTCGCGCCGGTGGTGAAGCCGGCCGCGGCAGATGCAAGGTACACCGCGGCGCCGACCAGCTCGGAGAGTTGACCGAAGCGGCCCATCGGCGTGCGCGCGATCGCGAGCGCCTTGCGCGCGTCAGACATCTTCGTTTCGTTAAGCGGCGTCATGAAGAACCCCGGCGCGATCGCGTTGACGCGCACGCCACTGCTGGCCCACTCGGCAGCGAGCGATTGGGTCAGCGACACCACCGCCCACTTGGTCATCGCGTAGACGCTGCTGCCCGGCCAGCCGCGGAACGAAGACAGCGAACCAATGTTGATGATGCTGCCGCTTCCGCGATCGACCATACGGCGGCCGAATTCGGTGCAGGCCCAGAACACACCGTCGATGTTGGTGCGCATCACCAGTGCATATTCCTGTTCGCTGAAATCGAGCGCCGGCTTGATCACCGTGGTGCCCTGCGCGTTGAGCAGGATGTCGATCGGTCCCTGCTCGGTCCAGACCTGCGCGGCGAAACGGTGCATCTCGATCAGGTTGCTTGCGTCGAGCTTGTAGCCGACGCTGCGCGCATCGTTGTGCTTCAACTTGGCGACGCTCGCTTCGATCTTGTTGGCGTCGCGGCTCGCGACGACCACGCGCGCGCCTGCGGCCTGAAAGCCCAGCGCGATTTCGAACCCGATCCCGCTGGTGCCGCCGATCACCAGCGCGGTACGACCATCGAGGCCGAAATCGACCGGGCTCATTTGAGCAGTTCGGGCGCGATCAGCCGCGGCAGAAAGAGCGGAATGTCGGGCCAGATGATGATCGCCGCCAGCATCGCGAGCATCGGCATCAGCATGATCAGCGTGTCCTTTAGCGCGAACTTGATCGGAACCTTTGCTACCGAGCACGCAATCATCAGGCACAGCCCGTACGGCGGAGTCACCAGCCCGAAAGCAAGCGAGACGATGCCGACAATCGCAAAGTGGATCGGATGCATGCCGACCGACTGCACCAGCGGCTGCAGGATCGTGCCGAAGATGATGATCGCGGGAATGGCGTCGAGAAAGCAGCCGGCGACCAGGAACACCGCAGCGATGAAGAACCCCGCCTGCGTGATGCCCATACCCCACGTTGAGACATTCTCAAGCAACGCGCGCGGGATCTGGTAGTACGCAAGCAGCCAGCCGAACGCGGACGCCGTTCCGACGCAGAACAGCGCGATCGCAGAGAGCCGTCCGGTCTCGACCAACGATTCGTATAGGTTCTTGACGTTCATCTCGCGATAGACGAACACCGACAGAGCGATCGTGTACAGCACCGCCACGCAGGCCGACTCGGTCGGCGTGAACCACCCGAGCAGCACGCCGCCCACGATGATGAACGCCGTAGCCAATGCCGGCAGCGAAATCCATGCCGAGTAGAAGAACTCCTTCAGCGTGGCGCGCGGGTACACCGGGTAGTTGTAGATCTTCGCGTACACGTGCACCGTCGCCATCTGCGCCAGCGCGATCAGCAGCCCCGGCAGGAAGCCCGCGAGGTACATCGCTCCGATCGAAGTCGAAATCACGCCACCCCACACGATCATCAGAATCGACGGCGGAATGATGACCGCGAGCACTGCCGACACGGCGGTGATCGCGATCGAGAACGACAGTCCGTAACCCTCCTTGACCTGCGCGTCGATGAACACCTTGCTCTGGCTGGCGGCATCGGCCGTCGACGAACCCGAGATGCCGGCGAAGAAGACCGACAAAACGACGTTGATCTGCGCCAGCGCGCCCGGAAAGTTGCCGACCATCGCGCGCGACAGCCGCACCAGGCGGTCGGTGACGCCGCCGCAGTTCATCAGATTCGCCGTCAGCAGGTAGAACGGAACCGCGAGCAGGATGAACGAGTTGTATGCCTTGAAGGTCTCGTTGAAGAGCGTCATCGGCGACAACCGCGGCTCGAACACCAGCAGCGGCAGGCACGCCAGGCCGAGAGCGAACGCGACCGGCACGCGCAGCGCCAGAAGAAAGAAGAAGCTGCCAAAGAGCACGATCGCCGCCACGCCGGGCGACAGCGCGGCAGACATCATCGGGCGTCCCTGCCGGCCAGCACCCGAAAGTTATGCGCGAATGATTCGGCGAGGAATAAAAGCCAGGTAATCCCCGCCACCGGCCACGCGATGAAGATGA
>JBDUCU010000020.1:0-31680 GCA_040003315.1 Burkholderiaceae bacterium
GCACCGGATTGTTCTTGGTGCGGCGCTGCAGAATCTGAATCGTGCGGCGGATCTCGTCGTCGCGCCCGATCACCGGATCGAGCTTGCCCTGCTGCGCGCGCTCGGTCAGATCGATCGTGTACTTGGTGAGCGCTTCGCGCTGGCCTTCGGCTTCCGCGCTATCGACCTGATGGCCGCCGCGCACCGCGTCGATTGCTGCTTCCAGTGATTTCTTCGTCAATCCGTGTTCGCGCGCGAGACGGCCGAGTTCGTTCTTGTCGTCCGCCGCGGCGAGCAGGAACATCTCGCTCGCGATGAAGCTGTCGCCGCGCCGCTGCGCCTCCTTGTCGGTGGCGTTCAGCAGCGCATTCAGTTCGCGGCCGATCTGCACCTGGCCGTCGCCGCCCTGCACTTGCGGCAGGCGCTTCACGGCGCCGTCGAGTGTCTGAGTCAGGGCTGCCACGTTGACACCGGCCCGTTGCAACAAAGACCGTGCGCCGGCATCGCTTTGCCGCAGCATCGCCAGCAGCACATGCGTCGGATCGATGTACGAATTGTCGTGTCCGACAGCGATCGACTGCGCATCGGCCAGGGCTTCCTGAAATTTTGTCGTGAGCTTTTCGAGTCGCATCGTGGTAGCAGGAATTTGAATATTGCCTCACGCACATTTTGGGCCAGCGCCCTGCGAATCAAGGGAGTTACCGGCAAAGCTCACTCGCTTTGCTAGCATCGGCAACGCTCCCTGCCGGCCGCTGATGGTCCATCGTGTACCGCCGTCTCTCGGCCGCTCTTTTGGCCATTCATCTCGCCTGCCCGTTGATCGCTGCGGCGCAAGAGGGGCAACCAATCGTGGTGCCCGGAACCGCACTGCCTGCGCCTCTCGCAGGACTGGTTAGCGACACGTTGAAGCGCTTTACGATTGGTCCAGAAGCTGATGAGGCTGACGAGGAACGGGAACTTCGTCGTGCAGAGCGCGCCGTGCAAGAAGTCCTGGCGACCGAAGGCTATTTCGAGCCTGTGCTGCGATTCGAGCCTGTGGCTGCTCCCGGGACTGGCGGCGCCCGCTACCGTTTGATCGTCGAGCTGGGTCGGAGGACGCTCGTCGGAGCGCTGGATCTCAAATTAACGGGCGCGCTCGCCGAAGCCCGCTTTCAGGATCGGGCGGCGGCGTTGCGCGCAGCGTGGCCGCTGCCGCTTGGCGCGCCGTTCCGCTCGCCGCAGTGGGAGAGCGCTAAAACGCAAACGCTCGCCGCTGTTCAGGCGCGCGACTTCGCCGGAGCTCGGCTGGTCTCGTCGATCGCGACGGTAAATGCTGACGATGCAACGGCCACGCTAACCATCGAGATTGACAGCGGGCCCGCCTACACGGTGGGCGAATTGCAAATCACCGGTCTCGAGCGTTACGACCCGAAGCTCGTGCAGCGTTACAACGCGTTCCGGGTGGGCGAGCGCTACGATCGCCAGAAGTTGATCGAGTTTCAGCAAGCGCTGGAAGACACGCCCTATTTTTCATCGGTGCTCGTGTCGCTGCAGCTCGATCCGGCTCATCCGGACAACGCTGCGCTGCGTGTCGCCCTGCGCGAGTCGCGCACGAAACGGGTCAGCGTCGGCATTGGCGTTGCGTCGAACACCGGTGCCCATATCGAGCTGGCTTATCGCCAGTCTCTGGTCTTCGGAAATCCCTACTCGCTGCAAACCGGCGCCCGCCTCGACCAGACCGGCGGCTTTGGGTACGTCGATCTGCTGCTGCCGCCGAAGCCGAACGGCGCGCGTGACAGTGTGGGTGCCTTGGTCGAAGACGCAGACATCCAGGACCTGAAAGTTCAACGCTGGAGCGTCGGCGCGTCGCGGGCGCAGCTACGCGGAGCCCGCACCGCGCGGCACATCGACACGAAATGGAACGTCAACTTCGAGCACGAGGAGCGCAAAACGCCGCTCGACCCGCTGATCACGCTCAACACTCTGTCGACTACGTACACCTGGATCCGTCGCGACGTTGACGAGATCATCAACCCGCGGCGCGGAAATGTGATCGAAGTCGAAGGCACCCTGGGCGCCAGTGGCGTCAATTTCAACAAGTTCTTCCAGCGCGGCTTTGGCCGCATCTCGCAGTACTTTCCGATCGGACAGCGCGATGTGCTGATTTTGCGCAGTGAACTCGGCGGCGTGAATGTCGATACCGCCGACGTCGTTCCGACCCGCTTTCTGTTTCGCACCGGCGGTTCGACCACGGTGCGCGGCTATGAGTTCGAGAGTCTCGGCGTCAAGCGCGGCGGCGCAACGGTCGGCGGACGCGCACTAGCGATCGGTTCCGTCGAGTACGTCCATTGGCTGCAACGATGGGACGGCAACTGGGGGGTCGCCGGTTTCGTCGATGTTGGCGATGCTGCGGATTCCTTCAAGGCCCTCGATGCTGCCGTCGGCGTCGGCGTGGGCGTTCGCTGGCGCACTTTGGCTGGACCCCTTGCAGTGGATCTGGCCTACGGAGAGCGCGAAAAAAAGTTTCGAGTGCACTTCTCGGTGGCCATTGCGTTTTGACAGAACCGCCCGCAACCCGCAGCCGAGTATTCCAGTCATGAACGTACCTAACACCGCGCCTTCGCGCCGCTCGCGCTGGCTCAGGCCCCTGCTTGGAACGGTGGTCGGCGCATGCGCAGTCAGTCTGCTGGCGTATGCGGCGCTCTGGTGGATGTACACCACCAGCAGTGGACTGCAATTTGTCGTACTGCTCACTTCGCGCCTGAATGCGCCTGTCGTGCTGCGAGACGTGTCGGGGTCGTTGCGCGATGGTTTCACGGCGGGCAACCTGACCGCATCAGGCCCCACCTGGTCGCTGCAGGCGGCCGATCTGGCAGTCGAGCCTCAGGCGTTGCAGTGGCGGCATCGCGTGTTCGACTTCTCGCACGTCACCGCGCGTACGGTGACGCTCGACTGGGTGCCGAGCGACAAGCCGCCCGAGCCTCCGATCTCGCTTGCGCTGCCGCTCGGTTTGCGGATTCGAAACTTGTCGATCGGCGAAGTGCGTTTCGGCGTACGCGGCGCGACACCGACGGTGATCGGCAACGTCGCCGCAGCGCTTCAGATGAACGCCGATGAAATCATCATTGAGCGTGCGGCGCTTCAACACGGGCCGAGCCGTGTCACGCTAAATGGCCGAATCGACGCGCGCAGTCCGTTTGCCTTGCGTGCGAACGCGCAGATCGCCTCGAGTCTGCGCGAGCACGATGTCAACGCAAACCTGAGTGCTGGCGGCACGCTGCTCGACGCCATCATCGACATCAATGCTGACAGCACCGACGCGCGCGGAGTGGCCACCGTACGCGTGACGCCGTTTGCGCGGGTGCCACTTTCGAAGCTCACCGCCGACATCGCGCATTTCAATCCCGCCGCATGGATCGCCAACACGCCTGCAATGCGACTGCGCGGCCACGCCGATCTACAGCCGCTCTCCGGCGCCGCCGGCTTCAGCATCGCGGGGCCATTTTCCATCGAGAACCTCGACCCCGGACCGCTCGACAAGCAACGGCTGCCGATCCGTCTGGCGCGCGGTACCTTGACATGGTCGTCCGACGAGCTGGCACTGGTGTTGCCGCGCGTGGAAGGTTCCCGTGGAGTGGCCAGCGGAGAGTTGACGTGGGCGAGCGCAAAGGGCGTCGATGCGCAACTCTCACTGGGCGAGATCGACCTCTCAACGATCCATTCGAGTGCAGCTCCAACGCGCATCGACGGTACGCTGCATTACTCGCTGCTGAACCAGACGCAACGCTTCATCGGTGCGCTGCGCACCGCTGGGATCGTGGCGCCCAGATCGGCGGGCACCGCGCCGGGCAAAGGCAAGCCGATCCCGCTCGCCGCTGATTTCAATCTGACACTGCGTGATCAGGTACTGGATATCGAAACCGCGCGACTGCGCGTGGCCGACGGGCAGGCGGAACTTGCAGGGCGCGTCGAGCTGCGCGGCGAATATGCGGCGCGCATCAAAGGCACATTCGATCAGCTCGACCTTGCGCAGCTGGTCAACGGCCTCGATACACGTCTCAACGGCAGCGTCGACCTGGATGCTCACTTTCGACCAACGATGGTCGGCCGCGCAGCGATTGCGCTGGCCGGAAGCCGGCTGATGGGCCGTGCGCTGGAAGGCCGCGCCACGATCGAGCTCGCCGATCAACGCGTCGATGTCGATATCAATGTCGCTTCGCAGTCAGCGCGGCTGTCCGCTCGTGGCGGGTTAGGCGCAGGACGCGAGCTGACGTTTGATCTGACCGCTCCGCAACTGTCCGAGCTGGTGCCCAGGACGTCGGGCAGCGTCACGGCGCATGGAACCGTTCGCGGCGACTTCTCGGCCCCGCAGTTCCAGGTGCAGGCAACCGCGAGCGATCTGAAATTTGCGAACGGGCAGACCATCGATAGCGCAACGGCAACGGTTTCTGCAGGCACCTCTGCCACGGCGCCACTTGAGCTCGTCGTCAAGTTGAACGGACACCGGGCGCCCGATGCGAATGCGTCGCTTGCAAGTGCAACGCTGACCGGCCACGGCACAACGTCTGATCACACTCTCGAGCTCATCGGGACGACGTTGTCACAGCAGCCGGTGCGCATCGTTGCGAGCGGGGGCTGGCACGCCGCTGCGGGTCAAGACAGTGCGTGGAAGGGAACATTGGTAGCGGCCGAAAGCGGCAAGCCTCTCGATCTGAAGTTGCTTGAACCCGCAACCCTGGTTGTGGCGCCGCGTTCGTTGCTGCTAGGTCCGGCCCGGTTCGAAGCGCGCCGCACTCAATTCAGCGCAGTCGAATTGCAGCGAACCCAGGGGCGCTGGCGCACTGTTGGCAACTTCGACAGCTTCACGCCTCAGGCTCTCGATTCGAGTGTGAGCGCGCCGCGGCGAGTGGTTCGGACCGGGGCCGGCGGCCGCGTTCCATTGACGCTGCGCGGCCGCTGGGATCTCGAGCTCGGTGATGCCTTGACCGGAGTCATCGTGACAGAGCGCACTGGCGGCGACATCTACGGCGGCATCGACGCGCTGAATCCGGTCGGCATCAGCGATCTGGGAGCCGCGCTGAGTGTCGTTAACAATCGTGTCACCGGTACGGCTTACGTGCGCGGCAAACAGCTCGGTCGCCTCGATGCCGTCATCGATGCGTATGTCGACACCAGCGGCGCGGTGCAACTGGCCCGCGATCGCCCGTTTCGAGTCGACATCGACGCCGTGTTGCCCGACCTCAGCTGGATCGGCCCGCTATTCAGTGACAGCGTGCAATTCGAAGGCTCGGGCAGCATCAAGACCACGATATCGGGCACGCCTGCCGATCCCACTGCGACTGGGCCGATTCGCGCCAGTGGGCTGCGCATTGCATACGTCGAACAGGGCCTGCGCCTTGAAGACGGCACGCTCGATGCATACCTCGAGGACGGTGTGCTGGTGGTCAATCAACTGCTGTTTGCAGGGTCGCCGAGAGTGGCGCCCGATGATAAGCGTGCCGCGGAGTCGCTGCGCTTCGACACCCCGGGGCGGCTGCGCGCCGAAGCACGCATCGCGTTGCGCACATTGACCGGCAGCGTGGGAATTCAAGCAGACCGTTTGCCAGTGCTGCAGCGTCGCGACCGTTGGATGGTCGTAACAGGCGAAGGTGGAATCACGCTCGCGCCACAGCGCGCCGAGCTCTACGCGAAGCTGCAAGTCGATGGCGCGTTTATCGACTTCTCCCGGCTCAGGGGCGCGCGCGCGTTGCCCAGCGATGTTGTCGTCGTGCGTGCACAGCAACCCGGCAAGGCCGATGCGCCGATCGGCGAAGTCACGCTGGACATTCGCGGCAATCTCGGGCCGCGCTTTTACATCCGCGGTGCGGGCTTGGACGCACGGCTCGAGGGTGCGCTCGATATATCGGGCCGACCCGGTCAGTTGCTCGCCGAAGGCAATGTGCGCACGCGCGGCGGCACGTACCAAGGATATGGCCAGCGGCTGCAGATCGAGCGCGGCATTCTGACGTTTCAGGGCCCGGTGGAAAATCCCGCGCTCAATGTGCTTGCGTTGCGAACCGGATTGCCGGTCGAGGTGGGCGTCTCGATCGGCGGCACCGCAGCGCGGCCGATCGTCCGGCTTTATTCGGATCCGTCGATGAGCGATGCCGAGAAACTCAACTGGCTGGTTCTCGGCCGCCCACCCGGCGCATCGGGCGAAGGCGGCCAGGAGCGCGCTCTACTCGCGGCGGCGGCGAGCGCACTGTTTGCCGGCCAGGGCGACAACGCAAGCAGCAGTGTGATGCGTTCGCTGGGGATCGACGACATCAGCTTGCGCCCCGGTCAGGACAGCTCATCGATCCTGCCGCGTGAAACGGTCGCCGGGACTTTGCGCAGCACGACGGGCGCCACCGCCGCTACCGACTTCGTCGCAATCGGCAAGCGGCTGAACGATGACTTGTATTTGACCTTCGAGCAGGCGATCTCGGGCGCTGCAACCTACGTCGCGCTGAACTATCAACTCAGTCGGCGGCTGTCGCTGATCGGGCGCGCCGGCACTACAACGGCGCTCGATCTGGTGTATTCCATCGCATTCGACTAGTTGCTGTCACGCTTTCCAGCGCTCGCGCGCAGTAGTGTCGCTGTCGCGCGCGTCGACCCATCTTGCGCCGTCTGGGGTGACTTCCTTTTTCCAGAACGGAGCTTCGGTCTTCAGATAATCCATCACGAACCGACACGCCTCGAACGCATCGCCGCGGTGCGAGCTTGTTGTGACCACCAGCACGATCGGGTCGGTGGGCACAAGTGTGCCAACCCGATGAACGATCAGCACGTCGAACAGCTTCCAGCGCGCCTTCGCCTGTTCGGCAATCGATGCCAGCGCTTTCTCCGTCATCGCTGGATAGTGCTCGAGCGTAATCGAACCAACATTTGCGCCTTCATTCAGGTCGCGCACGATTCCAATGAAGCTTGCAACCGCGCCGATTCCTGCATTGCCGGCGCGAAGTCGCGCGATCTCGCCGCTGACGTCGAAGTCCTCGTGTTGTACGCGTATCGACATCTACCCTCCGGTCACCGGCGGAAAAAACGCCACCTCGGCACCTTCATGCAACGGGTGCTCCTCGCTGACCATCGACTGATCGACCGCGGCGCGAACACGCCGACCTTCGGCAAAGGAATCGGTCCACGCCGGCCCTCGCTGCGCCAGCCAGCTGCGCAATTGCGCCACGTTGCGAACGTGAGCGGGCGCCTCGAGCATTTCGGTGGCAAGGCCAATACCCTCGCGCACCGAAGCAAAATAGAGCATATGCAGCTTCATGTCGACAGCTCCGCGAGCGGCAGGAACTTGACGATGTCGCCGGTGCGTATCGCGTGCTCCGATGGATTGTCGATCAGCCCGTCAGCCCAGACGATCGAAGTCAGCACCGATGAGTTTTGATTCGGAAAGATATCCAGGCCACTGCGTTCGTTGATTCGCGCACGCAGAAACTCGCGGCGGCGGCTCTTCTCGGGCCAATCAAAGTCAGCACGTAACGAAAGGCTGCGCGGCGGTTCGACCCTGCCCTGTCGCCGCAGGATAAATGGGCGCGCAAACAGCACGAACGTGACGAAGCTCGACACCGGATTGCCTGGCAGCCCGATAAACGGTACCTCGCGCACCGAGCCAAACGCCAGCGGCTTGCCTGGCTTCATCGCGATCTGCCAGAGATCCAGTCTGCCTTCGGCCAGCACCGCAGGTTTGACATGATCCTCCTCACCCACCGATACACCGCCCGATGAAATGATCAGATCGGAGTTCGCCGCTGCGCGTGCTAACGCATCGCGCGTTCGCTGCAGATCGTCGGGCACGATGCCGAGGTCGCGCACCTCACATCCAAGCGACTCGAGAAGTCCTCGCAGCATGAACCGGTTCGAGTTGTAGATCTGGCCCGGCGCCAGACGCTCGCCCGGCATCACCAGCTCGTCGCCGGTAAACAATGTCGCCACGCGCAGTCGCCGATGGACCGATAAGCGCGCAGCGCCGACCGATGCGGCGAGCGCACAGTGCTGCGGTTTCAGGCGCACACCCGGGTGCAAAACCACCTGACCGCGCTCGATGTCGATGCCCGCTTTGCGGATCGCATCGCCACGGCCAGGACGTTCGTTCAGCGTAACCTGGTCGCCGATGATGTCGCATCGTTCCTGCATGATCACGGCATCGGCACCGGCCGGTATCGGTGCCCCGGTGAAAATGCGCGCGGCGGTTCCCGGCTCCAACGCGACGCCGACCTGGCCCGCGGCAATCCGCTGGCTGATGTGCAGCGTGGTCGGTGTAGCCGGAACATCGAGCGTTCGGACGGCAAAGCCGTCCATCTGCGAGTTGTCGAGCGGCGGAACATCGACGGAGGAAACGATTGCGGTGGCCAATACTCGGCCCGCAGCCTGGATCGTTTCGACCGATTCAATATCCGGCACCGGCGGCGCGGCTGCGAGCAGCTTCTCGAGTGCTTGTTCGACGGACAGCAATGGGTCAGACGCGGGGCGCCGGTAACCGAAGAAAGCGAGCAATAAACGCCGCTATTTTAGCGGGGTCGTTGAGGTCGAGCACCGGCAGCGCTGTGTCTACCGGATGATCGACCGCCAGCGCAACAACATTTGCAGCGTGGGGGAAAATCGGTGGCTCCAGCGCAGGTTGATCGTCGCGCAAGCGCCGCACCTCGATGCGTGGAATATCGCCTTCGCTTTTGAATCCTTCGACGATGACCAGATCGCAGGGCTCGAGCTGGTCCAGCAACTCGCTGAGCGTTGCCGACCGCTGCGGTGTTTCAGTCAACAGCGCCCACCGCGCCGCAGTTGCGATCAACACCTGTCCGGCGCCCGCGTCGCGGTAGCGAAACGAGTCCTTGCCGGGGCGGTCCATGTCGAATCCGTGATGTGCATTCTTGATGGCCGACACACGGAGGCCGCATGCGCGGAAAATCGGGATCAGCTTTTCGATCAGCGTGGTCTTGCCGCTGTTCGAATAGCCGATAAAGCCGATTGCCTTCACGACGGTTTCATCGGGCTTGCTGCGCGATGAACGCCTTGACCTGGTCGACGTCGGCGTCCATCGGAACGAATCGCTGCGACCTCTCCTCGAGCCCCACGTACGCCGCAGGACGCTCCGGCTGGAAACCGATCGCCTCGACGATCGTATCGGCGAATTTGGCGGGCAACGCGGTCTCAAGGCAGATCATCGGGATATCCCTATCCACATGCTCGAGTGCAACCTTAATGCCGTCGGCAGTGTGAGGATCGACGGTGATATGGTGGCGCTCGAACACGGTGCGAATCGTTCGCACGCGGTCGCTGTGAGTGCTGCGACCCGACACCAGCCCGCTCGCGCCGACGATCGGCCACAGCGGAGTGCCGCCGAGGTGAAACTCGCGGCGGGTGTCGATCTCCCACCAGAGCTCCCGCAGCAACTCGGCATCGCGGTCGACGATGTCGAAAATGAAGCGCTCGAAGTTCGATGCCTTCGAAATGTCCATCGACGGAGAACTGGTGGCGTGCGTCTCCGCATTGCCTCGAACGCGATAGCGGCCTGTTCTGAAGAATTCATCGAGCACGTCGTTCTCGTTTGTCGCTATGACCAGACGCGCGATCGGCAGACCCATCTGCTTCGCCACCCACCCGGAAAGAATGTTGCCGAAGTTTCCGGACGGCACCGCAAACGACACACGCTGCGCGCTCGATTCGGTTGCTGCGAGATAGCCTTTGAAGTAGTACACGACCTGTGCCACCACCCTGCCCCAGTTGATCGAATTCACACTGCCAATACTGAACTGCTGCTTGAAATCCGGGTCGGCCGCGATGGCCTTGACAATATCCTGGCATTCGTCGAACACACCTTCGATTGCAAGGTTGAAGATGTTTGCATCAGCAATCGAATACATCTGCGCCCGCTGAAACGCGCTCATGCGCCCGTTGGGCGAAAGCATGAACACGTTGATGCTGCTGCGGCCGCGCATCGCATACTCCGCTGCCGATCCGGTGTCACCCGACGTTGCTCCCAGCACGTTCAGACGACCGCCCCGCTGCGCAAGCGTGCGTTCGAGCAGTGCCCCCAACAGCTGCATCGCAAGGTCCTTGAACGCCAGCGTCGGGCCGTTGGACAGCTCGAGCAGCGCCAGCCCGGGCTGGAGCCAGCGCAGCGGGGTGATCTCGCCCGCGTCGCTGTCGCTGCGCGCATTCGAGAAAATTTCGGCGGCATAAATCGAGCGCGTGAGCTGGTCGAGTTCGTCGGCTGCGATGTCGTCGACGAACCTCTGAAGGACCACGCTCGCCAATTGCGCATACGAAAGCGAGCGCCACGAGTCGAGCTCGGACGCACTGACCTGCGGATACGCTGCGGGCACGTACAGACCGCCGTCGGACGCCAGTCCGGAGAGCACGACTTCGCTGAAACGTTGCTCAGGTGCGCGACCGCGTGTCGAAACGTACCGCATCGAGACTTCTAAAGAAGCTCTTCCTGTCGCAACCGGATGACCGGTGCCAGTACTGTGGGCAATGCCTCGATGCGCGCGATTGCTGCGTTGACGTCGCGCTCGAGAGCGTCGTGCGTAAGCATGATGATGTCGGTCTGATTTTCGCCCTCCGACGGCTCGCGCTGGAACAATGCGTCGATGGAAATGTGGCCGTCGGCAAGATTGCGGGTGATATCCGCGAGCACGCCCGGCTGATCGGCGACGCGCATTCGAAAGTAGTACGAGGTCACTGTGTCGTCGACGCTGAGCCACGGCGGAGGCCGGCTGCCGCTCGGCTGAAATGCGAGATGCGGAACGTGATTCTCCGGATCGGCCGTATGCAGTCGCGTGACATCGACCAGATCGGCGATCACGGCCGATGCGGTCGGCTCCGAGCCCGCACCCGCGCCGTAGTACAGCGTGGTGCCCACCGCGTCGCCCTTGATCAGAATCGCGTTCATTGCACCCTCGACGTTCGCGATCAGCCGCTGCAGTGGCACCAGAGTCGGGTGGACTCGCAGCTCGATACCGCTCGCTGTGCGTTTAGCGATTCCCAGCAACTTGATCCGATATCCCAGTTGCTCGGCGTACTTGATGTCTTCTTTCGCGAGGCGGCCGATTCCCTCGGTGTATGCAGCCTCGACATTGATAGGGACACCAAACGCAATCGACGCAAGGATCGCGATTTTCTGCGCCGCATCGATCCCTTCGATGTCGTATTCCGGATCCGATTCCGCGTAACCGAGCCGTTGCGCCTCTTTGAGCGCAGCCTCGAACGAAAGGCCCTGCGAGCGCATTTCGGACAGGATGAAATTGCTGGTGCCGTTGATGATGCCCGCGATCCACTCGATGCGGTTGGCGGTCAGCCCTTCGCGCAATGCCTTGATGATGGGTATGCCGCCCGCGACCGCGGCTTCGAATGCGAGCATCACTCCGTTCGCGCGGGCGGCGTCGAACAATTCGTTGCCATGTCTAGCCAGCAACGCCTTGTTGGCGGTAACGACGTGCTTGCCACGCGATATCGCCTCGAGCGCGAGCGAACGCGCAGGCTCGTAGCCGCCGATCAGCTCCACGACGATGTCGATGTCGGCATTGCGAACGACGTCTTCGCATCGGGCCGAAACCGGCACTTCCGAGCCCACGATCGAGCGCGCTTTGTCGACATTTCGTACGGCGACAGCTGTGATCTCGATACCACGGCCCGCGCGGCGCGCAATCTCATCCTGATTTCGCTGCAGAACCTCGTAGGTGCCGCGGCCCACCGTACCAAGCCCGAGCAGGCCAACCCGGATAGGGGTCATCGCTCAAATTGCCGGACGCGCCGACGGCCGGCTCCCCCGAGTGTCACGCTGCGGCCTTCCGCAGCGGGACCTTTAACATCTCCTTGATTCCGCGCACCGCCTGCCGGATCCGGTGTTCGTTCTCGATCAATGCAAAGCGCACGTGCTTGTCACCGTAGTCGCCAAATCCAATGCCGGGCGACACCGCGACCTTCGCCTCGGCCAACACCTTCTTCGCAAACTCGAGTGAGCCGATCGCCTGATAAGGCGCAGGAATCTCGGCCCAGACGTACATCGAAGCCTTCGGGACCTCGACGATCCAGCCGGCCTCATGCAGTCCGCGCACCAGCACGTCGCGGCGCCGCTGATACTCGCGCCGAATCTCTTCGACGCACTGCTGCGGTCCCTCGAGAGCGGCGATCGACGCGACCTGGATTGGAGTAAACGTCCCGTAGTCGTGATAGCTCTTGATCCGCGACAGCGCGGATACCAGGTCCTTGTTGCCGACCATGAAGCCGATCCGCCAGCCGGCCATGTTGTAGCTTTTGCTCATCGTGAAGAACTCGACTGCAACCTCGCGCGCTCCCTCTACCTGCATGATCGATGGCGCCCGGTTGTTCTCATACGCACCGTCGAACACGATGTCCGCGTAGGCGAGGTCATGCACGACATAAATTCCGTATTGCCGCGCCAGATCGATCACTCGCTGGAAGAAGTCGAGCTCGACGCACTGGGCGGTCGGGTTGCTGGGGAAGCCCAGAATGATCATCTTGGGCTTCGGCAGCGACTCGCGAATCGCGCGCTCGAGCTCCGCGAAAAAATCTACCCCACCGTCCATCCGCACCGAGCGGATATCGGCTCCGGCGATGATCGCGCCGTACATATGGATCGGATAACTCGGATTCGGCACCAGAACCGTATCGCCGCGATCGAGCGTCGCCAGCATCAGGTGCGCGAGACCTTCCTTCGATCCGATCGTGACGATCGCTTCCGATTCGGGGTCGAACTCCACCTCGTAGCGCGCCTTGTACCAGGTTGCAATCGCGCGCCGCAGACGCGGAATGCCCTTCGATACCGAATAGCCGTGCGTGTCCTGCCTCTGCGCGGCCTCCACCAGCTTGTCGACAATATGGCGCGGAGTCGGGCCGTCCGGATCGCCCATGCTCATGTCGATAATGTCTTCGCCGCGCCGGCGCGCAGCCATTTTCAGCTCGCCCGTAATGTTGAAAACGTACAGCGGCAGACGCTTGATACGCGAGAACTCGACCATTGCTTGGAGGCGTTTTCTGACGCGTTGTAGCGCGTCCGATGCAGCGAAAGGGCGTGCCTATAATGTACTCGAACAGTCCACCAATTTTCCCCACTGGATTATTGAGGTTTCAAGCGATTTGAAGCTGCACGCAGACTCGCCCACCGCACTCAACACCGTCACTGCGTATGGTGCGGGATTCGTCGAAATCAATCAGGTCCGGTACACAACGAATGTCATCGTGACACCCGAGCGTGTCACCCCCTGGTCACTTGCCGGCTTCGAGGCTCTCGATACCTGCGATTTCGAGCAGTTGCGCGATTTGCGAAGCGAGGTCGTGCTGCTCGGCACCGGTGCGCACCAGCGTTTTCCGAATCCACGACTGACGCGGCCGCTGGCCGACGCGCGCATCGGACTCGAGGTGATGGACACGCAGGCCGCGTGCCGCACTTACAACATATTGATGGGCGAGAGCCGCAGAGTCGCTGCCGCCTTGTTGATCACCTGATGATCGCACTGGATACGCAGGTACCCGATTTCACTGCGGAAGCCACGGGCGGACCGTTCCAGTTATCTGAGCAGCGCGGCAAAGCAGTGGTGCTTTATTTCTATCCGAAGGACAACACACCGGGCTGCACCACCGAAGGCTCGGATTTTGCTGCTTCCACTGGGAAATTCGCTGCGTGCAACGCGATCATCGCTGGCGTGTCGCGCGATAGCCTGAAGTCGCACGACGGCTTCAAGGCCAAGATGAAATTTCCGTTCGAGCTGATCTCGGATCCGGACGAGAAGCTCTGCGCCATTTTCGGCGTAATGACGATGAAGAACATGTACGGCAAGCAAGTCCGCGGTGTCGAACGCAGCACGTTCGTTATCGACGCCGCAGGAGTGCTGCGCCGGCAGTGGCGTGGAGTAAAAGTACCGAATCACGTCGATCAGGTTCTCGCCTTCGTGCGATCGCTCGCGTGACTTGGCTGTTCGATGGATTCCTCGATGAAGCAACCGCAACCCTGATGCCGCTACCGAAAGCTCCGACCAAACCCGCCACCGTCCTCACGTCGCTACCGCCCGAGCCCGCCCCAAGGGCGCGCGTGTACGAGGCACCGCTGCCTGCCGTACGCGCGCCCGAGGCGCCGCAACCTCAGGTGCGCCCGACGCCGGCTGCACGTCTCGCGGTCGTCGAGTCGCTGCCCCAAGCTGCGAAGAACGTCAGCAAAAAGCCGCACGCCGCCGGCAAGCCCAGGCTTTTCGTGCTCGACACCAATGTTCTGCTGCACGATCCGACCAGCCTGTTTCGCTTCGAAGAGCACGACGTTTTCTTGCCGATGATGACGCTCGAGGAACTGGACTCGCACAAGAAGGGAATGTCTGAAGTCGCACGCAGCGCGCGCCAGGTATCGCGCACGCTTGATTCACTGGTCGCGGCTGTCCAAACGCCGATCGAAGAAGGCATTCCGTTATCGGCGCTCGGCAACAAGGACGCTGCCGGCCGTCTGAGTTTTCAGACGCAAGCGCTTGCCGCCGCCCTTCCCGACAGTCTGCCCGCGGGCAAGGCCGACAACCAGATACTCGGCGTCGTCCGGGCGCTGAAGGACCTTTATACGACGCGCGACGTGGTGCTGGTATCCAAGGACATCAACATGCGCGTCAAGGCGCGCGTGCTGGGATTATTGGCCGAGGACTACACCAACGACAAGGTGCTCGAGGACACCGATCTTCTATACACCGGAGTGCAGCAGTTGCCGCCGAGCTTCTGGGACAAGAACGGCAAGGGCATGGAGTCGTGGCAGCACGGCGGCTTCACTTACTACCGCATCAATGGTCCTATTGTTGCGGGCTTGCTGGTCAATCAGTTCGTCTATCTGGAAAACGGAACGACGTTTTATGCGCAGGTGCGCGAAATCCGCGGCAAGTCGGCGGTGCTCCGGGTATTGCGCGACTACACGCACGCGAAGAACGCCGTGTGGGGCGTTACCGCGCGCAATCGCGAACAGAGTTTCGCGCTGAACCTGCTGATGGATCCGGACTGCGACTTCGTCACGTTGATCGGGCAGGCGGGCACCGGCAAGACGCTGCTTGCGCTGGCAGCGGGCCTGTCGCAAACGCTCGAGACGAAGCGTTTTTCGGAAATCATCGTGACGCGCGCCACGGTTCCCGTGGGTGACGACATCGGTTTTCTGCCGGGGACCGAAGAGGAAAAGATGGCGCCGTGGATGGGTGCACTCGAAGACAATCTGGAAGTACTGAACAAGACCGATGACAATGCCGGTGAATGGGGCCGCGCCGCCACCAACGATCTGATCCGCACGCGAATTCGAATCAAGTCGCTTAACTTCATGCGCGGTCGAACATTCATCAGCAAGTATCTGATCATCGACGAAGCGCAGAACTTGACGCCGAAGCAGATGAAGACGCTGGTAACGCGCGCCGGACCTGGGACCAAGGTGATCTGTCTGGGCAACATTGCACAGATCGACACGCCGTATCTGACCGAAGGCTCGTCGGGTCTGACGTATGTAGTCGATCGATTCAAAGGCTGGATGCATTCGGGCCACGTGACCTTGCAGCGCGGGGAGCGTTCGCGGCTCGCAGACTACGCGGCCGAGATCTTGTAGCGGCTCTCGTTATCGACGATCGGCTTTTGTGTTTGCCATCGCTCCACCGATCGAGCCGATGCTGGCCAGGCTCGCGGACGAGCTTTGCGAGGGCCCGGGTTTCCTGTTCGAGCCCAAATGGGATGGCTTCCGCGCAGTCGTTTTCCGTGGAACGTCGGATGTGTACATCCAAAGTCGCGACCTGCGGCCGCTCGCCCGCTACTTTCCCGAGCTGCACGATCAGTGTCTGCAGAAGCTGCCGCGCGGCTGCGTGCTCGATGGCGAGATCGTGATTGCAACATCGCACGGACTCGACTTCGACGCGCTGCAGTTGCGCCTGCACCCGGCCGCCTCGCGCGTCGCCAAGCTCGCGCAGGAAACGCCCGCTTCGTTCGTGGTCTTCGACGTGCTGGCAATCGACGAGCGCAACGTGATGTCAGCGATGCAGGATGAACGCCGGGCCTTGCTCGAACAACACTTTGCTGACGTCGACCCCCCGATCCACGTGACCCCGATGACGCGCGACCGGACCATTGCATCCGAATGGCTGAAGAATTTTGAGGGCGCGGGCCTTGACGGCGTGATCGCAAAGCCGGCGGGGATCGCATACCAGCCCGGAAAACGAGTGCTGATGAAAATCAAGCATTCGAGGACCGCTGACTGCGTAGTTGCGGGCTTTCGCTGGCACAAGAGCGGCCCTGACGCGGTCGGCTCACTGCTGCTCGGTTTGTACGACGACCGCAACGTGCTGCAGCATGTCGGCGTCACATCGTCGTTCACGATGGCCAGGCGAAAGCAGATAGCCGTAGAGCTCGCGCCTCTTCGCAAGAATGCGATCGAAAATCACCCGTGGAGCGGCGCCATCGCCAGTGCCGAGGACGGCGTCAATCGCATGCCCGGCGCACAAAGCCGCTGGAGCGCCGGCAAAAACCTCTCGTGGGAGCCGCTGCGAATCGAGCGTGTATGCGAAGTGAAATACGATCACCTGCAGGGCGACCGATTTCGGCACGCAGCCATCTTCGTACGCTGGCGCTCCGACAAGCCTCCGAGCGTATGCCGCTACGACCAGCTCGAAGTCACGACGCCTTACGAGCTCGAGAAGATTTTCGGCGCGGCGGGTCGACCGCGCTAGCGCGTTCCTGACCGGGATCATTGCGGGGCTCGTCGTCGGGATCGAGTGGCTGCTGAGCGGGCCTGAGCTCCGGCGGCACGCTGTGCAGGTTCACGCGTATGCGTGTCCAGGTCGAGGAGCGGCCGCGCATCGCGTCGACCAGCACATCGGCCGGCGCAAGATGCCGAGCGGCATCGGGATGACGCGCTTTCCAACGCTCGAGTCCGGCCAATACATCGCTCTTTTTTTGCGCGCGACCAATCTCGATTAGAGGGTGCTTGCTGGCGCGACGCGATGGTTGAACCCTCAACGGTTCGCCCGGTTGCTTCTTGTACTGCGGTGGCCACGGTGCATCGCCGAGACCGTCGCGCTCCTGCCGCGCCGACAACTCCAGCAATCCGTGCAGCGAGCCCGGGTGCAGATCGATCCCTTGATGAAGATCGCCGATTCGCGCAAAGCGCGCCGGCATGGTGATTAGCGTGAAGTCGGCGGGATCGCACGCATCGACGTCGTCCCAATTGAGCGGGGCGGACACGCGTGCGTCGGTCGTTGGCCGCACCGAATACGCGGCCGCCACCGTACGGTCTTTCGCATTCTGGTTGTAGTCGATGAACACGCCGTGTCGTTCCTCCTTCCACCACTTGCTGGTCGCCAGCGTTGGTGCACGCCGCTCGACTTCGCGCGCCAATGCCAGCGCCGCGCGTCGCACCTGATCGAATGTCCAGCGCCTCTCGATGCGCACGTAGGTATGCATGCCGCGTGAGCCCGACGTCTTGGGCCAGCCGACCAATCCGAATTCGTCCAGCACGGCGCGCACCACGTGTGCCACTTCACGGATCTGCGGCCACGCGACACCGGGCACTGGATCGAGATCGACCCTCAGCTCATCCGGATGATCGAGATCGTCGGCGCGCACTGGATGGGGATGGAGCTCGAGGCATGCAAGATTGGCCATCCAAGCCAGCGCCGCCGCATCGCGCGGCACCACTTCTTCGGCTTCGCGGCCGGAAGGAAAGCGCAGCGACACGACTTCGACCCACTCGGGCCTCGACGCAGGCGCACGCTTCTGAAAAAAGAAGGCGTCGTCGATACCATTGGGATAGCGCACCAGGACGTTAGGACGTCCGCCCGCAGCGCGCAGCGCTCCATCGGCTACCGCCAGGTAGTACTTCACCAGATCGAGCTTGGTGAAGCCCATCTGCGGAAACAGCACCTTGTGCGGGTTCGAGATCGAAACCTGATGCCCAGCGACGACTAATAGCTCTTGATCGTCGGCGCGCTGATTCGCCTTCTTGGCCGCCATCAGCGATGCTCTTTGCGTACGACCAGTTTCAGACCCGACCACACCTCGTCGATCGCGCACACTTTGACATCGACGAAGCCCAGTGGCAGTGCGACTTCCCTTATCGTATCTTCGCTGATGTCAGTCGCGACCCTGGACGATTTTTTCGGCCATGACACCCATACGACGCCGTCAGACCTTAGCCTCTGTCGAAAGCGCGTCAACTGTTGCTGCAGCTCGGCCCGACGAGTGGTGAACACATGAACAATTTCAGTGGACGGCGAAATTCGCAAACGGAGTTTGACGCGCGGTGGAACGGGATCGAGCAACGAGACGTAGTGGGCCGGTGCATCGACCAGCACGACACGACTTGCCTCCTTGATACCGAGCTTCTGCGCCAACGGCGTTCCGGAGTAACCCGCGATCTTGCGCGCCGGTTTGATCAGTCTTCCTTCGCGCTGACGCGCTCCATGTAGATCAGCTCCCACAGATGGCCGTCGAGATCCTGGAAGCCGTGTTGATACATGAATCCTTGGTTCTGCGACGGCATCGGCGTCGTTGCGCCTGCGGCGACTGCGTGCTTGACCATTTGGTCGACCTTGTCGCGGCTTTCGCAAGACAGGCACACCAGCACTTCGGTGCTCCGCCTCGCATCGCAAAGTTCCTTGTTCGTAAACGTCTTGAAAAAACTCTCGAGCAGCAGCATCACGAAGCTGTCGTTGCCGACGATCATGCAAGTGGCCTTCTCGTCGGTGAATTGCGGGTCAAACTTGAAACCGAGCGCCGAAAAGAACTCGACTGATTGATTCAAGTCCCTTACGGCGAGGTTGACGAAAATCTGCGTTGTCATTGTCAGTTGTTCTATCGTTTCGCGCGATCACCGTGCGTGTTCACTCAATTCTTTTTGTCTTCGCTTTCCCAATGGAAGGCATGGAGCACCCGGTGTATGACCGGGGCAAGCAACACGCCTGCCATCACCAGGACGATCAAGCCCGCGTAGAGCGCGTAAAAGCCAGCGAACAACTTGCCGCCAGGTGTCTGCGGAGCATCGACCGGCCCCATGCCCCCCAACAACATCGAGGCATTCAAGAAAGCATCGCGCCAGTCCAGCGCTTCGTAATACCAATAGCCTGCCATCCCGATGCCGAGCGAAACTCCCATCAGTGCCAGCACCACTGCTGCATGCGAAAGCAGCCGTCGAACGAACGCGGCCCGCGGCAACGGCGGACGGTGACGCGGTTCGTAGAGAAACGAACGTCTCGGCACGACCGGGTTATGCCGGTGACGGCAACAAGTTCGCGTCGCGGGTCATGACCCATGAACCCGACGGCAATTTGCGCAGTATCGATAGCGTGTGCCCCGAGCGTACCGACCCCGCTCCATCGCTAATAGGCACCATACTGACCTCGAGCTGTGTCAAACAGTAAGCGAGCTCGCCACTCACCATAATCTCCTGCACCTTGTGGGTCGATTCGATTCGATGCTCGCGCAGCACTTCGCGCAGACCCTTTTCGAACGACGCTCGACCGCGCATCGGAGGCTTGCCCGCGACCAGGAAGACCACGTCTTTATCCATCAATCCGAGCACGGTGTTGACATCGCCCTTGACCGTTGCGCTGTGCTACACAGCGACGAGGTCGCGAATCGCCTGCTCGTCGGTCATCGAATCAGCCATTCCGCGAACTGCGCCCATTCGGCCGTGCCCGCAAGTCCGAATCGCAGCGCCTGCGATGCGACGATCAGTGCAAGGCCCCAGCCGAAGGCGGAATGCAGACGACGATGCTTGACGCTGTCGAACGCGATGCAGACGACGATGCACAGATCGGTCAGCGCGAAAAACATCGGTAAACCACCGGAAGCGATCGGATCGAGCGGGATGCGCGCGATCGCCGCGGTCAGCAGGCTTAGACTCGCCAGCAGCATCAGCCGTTTGTGATATTCGCTGCGGCGTCGATAGACGAGCCCGGCGCCGACAAGAATCGGAAACACCACCATGTCTCCGACAGGAATCGCAAGAAACACCAACGGCGGCGGACCCGGCGTGTGCCCGACGCGGGCTGCAGTGATCGCGGTCGTCATTCCCACGACGACCACCAGCAATGCCAGCACTCCACCGAGTGCGCCGACCCGTCGGTGCACATCGGTGCGTCGCGCCGCTACCAGACTGACCTGCGACAGAAAGAACGCAAACCACAGCGTCATCACGAAGCCGTGCAAATGCAGCAGCCCGGGCAACTCGGGTGTGGCGTAAAAGCTCTTTAGGTAGTAACTGCGCGCGAACCCCGCAAAGACGATCGCCAGGATCACGAGCGCAGCCCAAGCATAGAAGGAACTTCGCTTGATGCCGGGAAGTGTTCTGGAATCGATGGCCATGTCGCCTCAAACGATGTTTGCAGCGTGTTCGCTCAGCAGCGCGCGAAGAATCGATCGATGGCAGCGTGTTTCGTTGGCACAGTAACAGCCGACCGAAAAATTCGACTGGTGAGACAGCGCGGCCAGCAGCTCGATCGTGCGCAGATTTTCCGGCACTTGCATCTGGCTGCGAAACTTTTTCGCGAACGGTGCCCAATCCCTGTCGGTGACCGCCGCTCGGGCCAGCTTCACCGTTTCCGCACTGGGCGACAGATTCGGAAACCACACGTCGTACCAGTTCTGGCGCGAGTACTCCGACTTGGGTACTCCGCGCGGCGGGCGTCGAACGGTCCCGATTCGAATCCCTTCGCTGGGGGCTCGCGCACTGCCGAGTTTTACGATACGCACCGCCATCGGCCGAATTAGCGCGTCACGATCAGCAAAGCGATGACGGCTTGCGCGATGAAGCCCACAGAGAACGCAAGAGTCCGCACCCATGGCAACGCGAAGACGTAGGCCAGTACGTGGACCACGCGGGCGAAAAAGTACACGGCAGCCGCCATTGCGACGGTCGTGCCGGTCACACCGAGCGCGTTGGCCGCCAGCACCAGCGTCGCGAAAATGACCAGGTTCTCGACGGCGTTAGCATGAGCCTTCATTAGCCGCTGGGCCCACAAAGATTGCGGCTTCGGGTTGTCCGGATAGCCGACAGTGTCGGAGAGTCCCCGCACCGCAAGCCGGTCCAGAACGTAAGGGACCCACAGCAGGCCCGTCAGGATCGTCACGAACGTTAGCCACAGCAGCTCAGCTTTCATCATTGCTTTCTCCCCTTCAGAGTGCGAATCACACGGCCTGTTGTGCTCGTATCACCACGCCGAGATCGGATGGAATCATGGCGAGGGCACGTGGCCGAATGTCTGGACCACGATACGACGGTCCTCCTCGTCCGCGATGCCGGCCACCGCATCCACTGCGAGTCGATATGAGGCAATGTGCTGTTCTCGATCGCCAGCTATCGCCGCCGCGTGAGCGTAAATGGCATGGGCGAGCGCAACTTCCCAGTCCGGGGCGCCGGTCCGCAAAAAGTAGTCGCGCATTTCCCTGGCGTAGGCAAGCGCCGACGATCCGCGCCCGACAAGTGCGTAGACGTCGGCCAACAGCATCATTGCGCGAATACGATGCAGCTCGGTCCCGATGTGACCCCAGTGCCAGGCCGACGCGTGAGACGCGTCGAGCATCTTGAGATCTTCGGCCGGGCTTCGATGCGGTTGAACCGAAAGGTTCCATGCTCTGTTGTTGCACGCGGCGCCAAACTTGCGGTGCCACACCGCTTCATCCGGAACTTTATCGCTATCCGACACGTCACTCACCCACCTATAGGTGGTTGGAAAAAAGATCGTCGACTCGCCCGAACCGCGCGCGGTCATGGCCGAAGATATTCCTGAACTACGTCCCATGCTGCCGTCTGCAGCAGCACGGCGAGCTCTGGGTTCAAGCCCGCGGTGTAGCCAAGTCCCACGGGGTCTTGCGGTAAAGCGTCGCGTACACCGTGCATGCAGCGAGGTACGTACCGGCCATGCTGGGGTGGCGCTTATCGTCTTCGTACAGTTCGATGTCTGGGCGTCTGGCAGTTGCCTTTGCAAACGCAAGCCCAGCTGGAACGACCAGGGCATCGTTGGCATTGCCCGCGAGCGTGTACTGCTCGGCCAGCTGCGCGGTCATCTCCGGTTTGTCCTTGTAGGCCCAGGACATAAACAGAACGGGACGAATACCCGCCTGGGCCAGCGACTTCGAATACTTTCGCACTGCGTCGTGGAAGGCCGCCTGTAACTTCGGATGAACCGGGCACTGGCTGCAATCCATCAGGATCGCGGTGTCGTACTGCCGCCCGGGCTTATTAAACCGGATATCGTTGTCACCGACGAAGGAGTAGCGACCGATGCCGTCCGGCCGCAGCAACGAGTCCATGTCGTGCCAGTCCAGGCCCGACCCGCTAATTGTCACAGACGTGCTTCGCACGCGCCCACCTGCGGCCTGGACTAAACGACCCAGGTGGTTGTGCATGCTGTTGTTGTAGTAAAAAAAACTATTGCCGACCCACAGAACTGACTCCGGCGGCGGGCCGATATCTGTGCGCTTGGGCTTGGTTTGCGCTTGCGGCGCAGCGGACAGCGTTGCCAGTGCCAACACGGTAAAAACGGTGGTGATACACCACACGCTGAAACGGGTACGCATCGTTATCATCTCCTGTCTACAAATCGATCCGCATCTCGCACGCGACGTTAGCTCCGAGGATGATAAGTGCTGTCGCCATGAGGCGCGGCGATGAACTCGGGCAGCCCTTCGGCTCGAGCCGAAAATGAGGCGAGGCGCGGGAAGTCGGACTGTGCTGCCACTCCAGGAAGCATTTGCTGCGTGAACTGCCACGCCACCGCGGTGCTGATGCCCGCCTGGTTTATCGACGAACGCGTAACCGAGAGCGGATGTTCGGCAAGCTCCTTCTCAACACAGGCATAGGCACTCCGCAGCTGCTCGTTGATGCGCGCCAGCCAAGGCTCGTGCAACTTATCGGGCGGTCGCAAACGCTCGTAAACAATCTGAACGCTCTTCTCGCACGCAGCAAGCGCCAGCCCGATGATTCGCAGAGCGTGCTGGAATTCGAGTAGAGCCGATGGCATCAGGGAGCGCGGGCGCGCGAGCGCTTCAGCGTATTCAAGGATCAGCGAAGAATCCATCAGCACCTCTCCATCGTCGCAAACAAGTGTGGGGGCTTTGACGATCGGGTTGATCTCCTGAAACTGCGCAAGGGTGCGAAAGACCGACAGCGATTGATGCTCGAAGCGCAGGTCGAGCAGCTGCAGCGAGATCGCTATACGGCGCACATAAGGCGAATCCAGCATCCCGATAAGTTTCATCGGTCTTCCTTTTTGTGACGTTCCGTCATCGAACGGCTGTCCATGCAAGACATCTCGTCGAAATGGACCGCTTCCCTCTGCGTTAGGTGATATTGAGTGCACGACGTCCGCGCTCATCGCGTGTCGGGCGCAGCGTCGAGTTTGCAGACCATTCGATATTCATCGTACAGCCGCGAGCCAACACGAAGGAAATCGCGCTCGACTCCGAATTCTTTGAAGCCCAGCGCCTTGTACAGCGCGATCGCTGCAGGGTTCTCTGTATTCACGCCGAGGTTGACCTGCAATACGCCGAGCTCGGCTTCGGCGTATTGCAGCGCATGACGGAGCAATGCCCGCCCGACGCCGGCACCGCGCGACTCGGGCGAAACGTACATTCCCCAGATAAACGCCTTGTGTGCAAGCTTGCGCGCGCTCTCGCGCTGCAGACCCACGACAGCCACCAGCCCGTCATTGACGAACGCACCAAAGATTGCGCCATTTGCCCGGCGAAGCAGGCGCTCGGCGATTTTTTCGATCGGCCGGTGTTCCTCTTCTTCGAAACTCGACGCGAACGCCGATGGGCATTCTTTCAGGCCTTGCAGCCGCAGCGTTTGAAACGCCGGCGCGTCGGCTGGTGTTAAGGCGCAAATGTCCATTGACAGGCTCAAGCAAAGAGTGGGCTACCTGAACTAAGCGTCACCCGTCGGACTACGGTCGCAGTTTCCACCATCAGAATAACTGCTCGGTCAGGAGCCCGCGTGCGGTGAAACACGCCCTTTGGAACCACGAAGCCTTGTCGCGGCTGAAGGTCAATGGATCGGTCTTCAAGGTCGATGATGAAGTGGCCGTCCAGGACAAAAAAGAACTCATCGTCGCTGATGTGCTTGTGCCAGTGGTATTCGCCCTGCATCACCCCGAGTCGGACGACCGACCCATTCACCTGACAGAGCGTCTGGTTGTACCACGGGTCCTTGCAGGCTCTGACAAGCGACGGGACGTCGACAAGAGCAGGGACTTGACGTCCAAATGCGTGGCGTAAGGGTGTGCACCTGGCTCATCCATCGGTTCCTCAGCTCGGGATCAAAAAATCTGCGACAGTGGGCTGTGCATTCACGCTCGTGGCGAGACCGACGGCTGCAGCGACCGAGATCGCAGCAAGTGCGAAAGATTGCATCAAATTCCTCTTTGGATGTCGGCGACGCTTTGCTCGGGTCACCAAAGTCTGACACACGCGCACATGCGAGGCGGCGCGTTATTACGATGAACGAATCGGTGTGGGCTCGTCGGGAATGAGCCTTTTTCCCAAGCTGACGGCTTCGTCCTGCACATATCCGAGGCGACTATAAAATGCCAGGGTCGCTGCGTTGCCGGCACGCACCAGAAGGTTGATCTTGGGGCAGCCGGCGCGCGAGAGAACCTGCTCGACGTGGCGCATCAGCTGACGGCCATAGCCGCGGCCACGAAAATCGAGCGCGACGGCGAGGTAGTTCACCCAACCTCGATGGCCCTCGTAGCCCGCCATCACTGACGCGACAACCTGGCCCTCGTCTTCGATCACCAAAAACATTTCGCGCTGCACTTTCAGCTTGCGCGCGATGTCCTTGCGAGGATCGTTCCACGGGCGAGTGAGGCCACACGCGTCCCAGAGCGCGACGACAGCATCTTCATCTGCCTCTAGAAACGAACGGATCTTCATGATGGATTTCGAGCGGTCCAACGTTCGATCTGTGCTGCGCTCACTGCGAGCCCTTGCGAAAAGTCCGCACTAAGGGCCGGAGTTCCAGATGTCGGCGACACATTTCCACGCACCGTACGGATCACGACGCCAGACGGTCACGTAGCGACCCGTAACTGTCGTCAGCTTGCCGTCTGCACCCGGAAACGTCGTTGCATTCTTTCCCGCGGTGTAACCGAGCGTGCCATCCGCGCTCACCGAAGCCTGCTCGGGGATCCACCCAATATGGAATCCGGGAGTCGCGAGACTTTGCACAACGAAGCTTCGGATAGCCGCCTTTCCGATGACGAGTGGAGCTCCTGCTGGAGTTATTGTCGCGTCGTCACTCCAAAAAGAAATGATCCGCTCGGCGTCTTTACCCTCGGAAGCAACGGCTGCCCAGTCGCGATCGGTGCGCAGTAAATCGTCCCGAGTATCGCGAGTGCTGGGAATCCAGGCACAGCCCGAGCTCGCGAGGGCGAATACTAGGATTGCTCCACGCATCTTCATCAATTTCTCCAAGAAGGGTTAGCACCCTGCACAATCGGTGGAGGAATAAGAGGCGGAAGCTCTTTGGGATCCAAAAACACGCGGAGCTTTGCCGCCGCTGCCCCGCTCGGAAAGAGCTTCTGATACCGGCGATCCTTCTGGTCTTCGCGGGTGACGTTTCTGATGAAAACAGCATCGACGCTATTCGGAAACTCAGAGAGGACCTTTGCATACACTTCCGGATCCTTTTCGCCGGAGTCGCCCACGAGAACAACGTGGCGCTTGGGGAACCGGGCCATGAACGCCTGAATCTTCTGCAGCTTGAATTCGTACACATCTTCGGGATCCGGAAAGCTCTCTTTGATCAGAACCGAGACGTCGCCGATATCGACCGAGCGCATATCCCAGGTGAAGACAGGGAATTCAGCCTTCTGGGTAAATCGGCGGAGCGGCTCGTTGAACTGCCAGGGCCCCGCAGACACGACGTGAAAGTGGGTGCGAGACCCCAGAGCCTGCATCCATGAGCGGTAGAGGGCGGACATTCCGGGCACTTCGATGAACTCCCGCACGAACGTGTTGGCCACCTTCTGCTGATGGTCGAGTATGTCGGTGACCTTGATCGTGTCATCCATGTCCGTGATCACGGTCACGCCCTCTTCCGGCACCAGCACGGCGTTGCCTGCAAACATCTGCGGGTTGGAGGCCGTGGGCAAAGACTGAAACAAGATCACGCCGCCGCTGGCTCCTTCCCTGATCTCGTCATTCGTCAGCGTGACATCGCCAATGAAATAGCCTGCTGGATTGGACGCCGGCAAAACGATCACACGGTCCCCGACCTTTACCGAAACACGTACGTTTCGGTTGCTGTCGGAGACGAAATAACTCGCGCGTGACCGGAACAGAGGGTCGGTTCGGCTTGCACCGGCCAACGGCGCAAGGACGTCGATCAGAGCTTCACGCCCACGGCTATTCTCGGTGGGCTCGAAGACGCGCCCTTGAATCGTAAGGAGTACTTTTTGGTCGCTCGAAACGGATGCAATGGATGGGAAAAATACGACCTCCTGACCTTGTGTCGGGCCATTCGCAGCGGTAATGGCGCAACTGGTGAATGACGAGAACGCCAGAATGGCGGCAACTATCGGCGCGGTGTCTCGCGCTATGAAGTGAGAAATCGTGCGCATAGCTATCCTCCGCAGTATCAATTGCTTCGTCCGGCGTCATTGCCGTCCAGTGCGATATCGAAGTGCAGTACATCCTCGCGAATTCCAAGCTTGGAGTACAGTGCGACCGCCGCTGAATCGCCCCTATCGGCCTGTACAAAAATTACATAAGCTCCACGTGCCGCAGCGAGACTCTTGAGTTCTTGAATCAACGCAGTCGCGATACCTTCGCGCCGATGTGCCTCTGACACGGCAATATCGTAGATGTAGATTTCGCTGCGCTCCTGTTCAAACTTTTTCAGTTCGTAGGCTGCGATGCCGCCCACGACCTGACCGTTCGTCAACGCGACCAAAGCAATGAAGTAGTCGCTGCCGAGCAGTTGCTGAAGATAGCCCGCACTGGGCGGTTTCGCGGCGTAGGTCTCAACCTCATCGAACGCTTCACCGAACGTCGCCAGCAGCGCTTCCATCAACGCCTGGTCGTCGCGCGTGAGCTGGCAAATGCTGACACTGGCTGCTGAGGACACGATTAGCTTTATAGCCGCATGCGCGTTTCAGGCAGCGTCCGCATTCTCACGCCAATGAAGGAAGTGCGGAATGGCGGGATCTGAGGAGGCCCACGACACTCTGTGCGCGTGCCAGATTTCACTCGAAGGTGGCAAGTGGGTTGGATCGTCCAGTGTGCAGGTCGTGAGATCGATCGCGTTGACATCGTCAGCGTGTTGGTACGTCAGCGGTGTTCCGCAGCGTCCGCAAAAGCTTCTGGTAACGGGTGGCGACGACTCGAACGTGGAAAACTGCCCGGTGAGCAGAGCGAACTGACTTGTGCTGACTACAAACCAGGCAACCGATGGTGCGCCGCTTGCACGTCGGCAGCTACGACAGAAGCACACACTGCTTGAACGCGGAGTTCCGGTGACGCGGTAGCGGATCGCGCCACATAGACAGCCACCTTCAATGACGGAGTGCTGCATCAGCGTCTCCTGTTTGCGGTTCGTGCGTCTTACGCTTTGCCCTGCAGGCTGGGGCGATACGTTAGCTGATCGGCGGGACTGCACCTGCTCTCGCTACGCGTGTCTGAGTGTCGAGCCAGTGCGCTATCGCCGCAACCACGTGGGCCTGCTCTTCCGTTGTCAGCGAGCGACCGGCTTCGATCCGGTGCCACTTCGCCAGACATCCGCGGCAGCACGTCGCAGCGGCATGCTGCGCGATGAACACCGGATGACCGCGCAGCGGTGTCTGCTTGCCGTCGTTGCGCGGCGCAGCCGGCGCGAACCGGCGCGCGATGAAGTCGCACGCATGGGCGAGGACCGTGGCGCGGCCCTTGTCGGCGACGTAGTCGCGTTCCCGCGGCCCGAGCGCGAAGCCGCGCCGGCAGCGCGATTGCTCGAGTGCCGCGAATAGATCGTCCAGGTCTCGCACGGACAGCCCTGATGCTGGTCACCGAACGACGCCACTAACCGCCACAGGATGCGACTTTGCAGAAGAGCCGCCACGCTCATCCAAGTACAAGCGCAAAGCAAACCTTCCAGCAAGGCCGCCTCTCAAGCGCAAGATCTCTTCGCGCATCGCTGCGGGCACCTCGTCGAGCGCGGGAAGGGTGGCACGGCAGCCGACCGGAAACAGCACCGGCGCAGCCAGAGACGCGAACGTCAGGTCTGCTGCACTGAACCGATCGCCGACCAGGAAACGGCGCCCGTCGCCCAGGCGTTCGTCGACCTCTCGAAAAATTCCATCGACGCGGTCAAGCGAGCGCCGTGCACCTTCCGGCGTAATTTTGTATCCAGCGCGGACCAGTCTGCGCGCGATCGGCACGAGCGCCGGAAGCAACGCGGCTTCCAGCCGCGGCACACCGCGCGACCACACCCGACGAAGCAGGCTCGTATCACCGAGCAACTGCCCGTAAGCCCAACGCCGAGTATGCGGGCCCAGTTCTTTGTCGAAGCGATTCTCAAGTGCTTCGACCTCTCGTCGCAGCGCCGGATCTCGCGGGTACAGCAGATCGCCGCCGCAGATGGAATCCGCGTGGACGAGGATGGCCGCGGAATCAAAGAAGCGAAGGGGGCCGTGCACCAGCACGGGCACGGTGACTCCGTTCCTGCGACTCGTTGCAAGCCGGTGCAACAGAGGGATGTGCGGCTCTTCGCGGTATGGCACTCCGAGCCAATCGAGCCCCCAGCGAGCCTTCTCACAGTAGTGGCTGAGCGGGATTGTGATGAAGATGGCGTGAGAACTGCTGCTGCCTTTCATGCGATTGGATTGGATTGTAAAAGTCGCGCCAACTCGCCGAGTTTAGGCGTTCGCAATGACACCAGTGCGATGCGCTCTACTGAGCCGCAACGCAGCCAGCCGGCTTGAAGACGCGCTCCGTAGATGCGGGAAAGCGGGCCAGCTTCGCAGCAGGACGGCGAGGGCGAGTAACGAGTTCACCGCCGCAGTTGGGGCACTGCGAGCGGAGCACGCCGGTGGCGCATGCCTCGCAAAATGTGCACTCGAACGAGCAGATGCGCGCTTCACTCGACTCGGGCAAGAGATCGCGGTTACAGCATTCACAGTTCGGACGGAGCTGGAGCATGGTTAACCTCACGTTGGTGTTACTGACGTTGACACGAGCGGCGGCCGCGCAGCCTGCTGGAGGATGTCCCTTGATGAAAAGGTACGCGCCTGCTGGATTAACGGCGCCTTGCACACAGACGCCCGATGAAATGACAGGCTTCACTGTCAATCGATCCCAAGTGCCGGCCCTTCCGGTTGAGCGCGGGGTTAGGCCGCACTGTCGCTTTCTCTTCTGGGCGCCAGATGCTCGGGCCAATCGGCAGGAAGTGGAGGCAGTACCTCCCAGAACGGAATGACACGCTGATACCGACCATCGTTTGCAAGTTCCATGACGGTCTGACCACTTGCCAGAACTGCGCCGTTCGAGTCGACAATCGCGCTGCCAAAGCGCGCGGCGTTGTTGAACGTATTTGGCCCCGTCGTGATGACGAGCCGGCAACCGGGCCAGTTCCTGTGGAAGCCCTCAATCTTGTCGGAAATCTCCGCGTAGCCCGCAAATACGCGCTTCGGCCCCCAGATCTGAGCGTCGGGTGTCATGGCGCTGCCCAGAAGCTCCATCCGGTGGACCGGATCGCGCTCGGCAAACGCCTCGAGGTAGGGAATCATGGGCTGCATGAACGCGTGCTGATCCATAGTAATGTGGAAATTCTGAGGCCTAGGATGAGATCAAGACGATACCGATGCGCTCAATGGTCATGACGATCTCCGTGGGTGAACGGCCGCGCCAGCGCGTGGCGCCTAACGTTCAAGCTAACTGGCGGGCCGCGCCGATGCTCGGCAACTTGAAGACGCGTACGGGCCCGTCCGGTCGAGCGCCGGGTTGGGCCGCATTAACGAGATGCCAAAAAGGCACCAATTGCATCGGCGCAAACCACCGGCTGTTCACTGCACACATCGTGAGTTCCGTCCGGGACGATTAGCCGCCGACCGTTGGCGAGTCGCCGCTCGATCTCGGCATCGATCAGCTGCAGGATTGGGTATGATTTTCCGCCGCTAATCATCAGCACCGGAATTTTGATTCCATTCACCTCGTCGCGAGTGATCTTCGGAAAGGCGTCGCTGGACGTGGTAAGCGCACGCCATTCCTTGATGTTGCTCTTCAGCATGGCTAAGTCTTCTGGTGGCACCTGATCCATGCCACCCGGACCGAGGAACCAATCGAGCGACCTGCGCAGCGCGGCCTCCGAATCGCCCCGGACGAACGCGTCGCGTGTAGCGTTCCACATGAGGAAGAATTCATCGTACAACGCACCGCCGCCGGGAAGTTCCGGCGCCCACCGTAGCAGCGGCGGCTCCACAATGGTTAGTGAACGGACCAGCTTGGGATGCCGCAGAGCGACAAACATTGCGGTATAGGCGCCATACGAAACGCCTACGAGATTTACGGGTCCGAGACCGAGTCTGCGGATGAGCGAAGCCAGATCCTCGCCTTCGATGATCGCCGAGTGATTGGCACCCGCGAGCGGGTTGGTATTTGGATAATTGTAGCGACGGCTGTAGGTAATCGTGCGGTACTTGCCCTTGAGCTGCTCCGCTACCGCGTTCCACTCGCGGTAGTCAACGAGACCGCCGTGTACGAAAACGATCGGTTCGCCGGTGCCAAGGCTCTGATAATGGAGCTTGACTCCGTTGACCCGAATGATCGGAAGCGATTTGGCCGCCGTGGTCACCGGCGCGGCGGGCGGTGTAGATGTGCCGGAATCCGGTTGCGCCTCGCCGGCGGCGAGAACATCCCAAGGGCGAAATACCATACTCACAAAGAGCGCGACGAGCGCGAGGCGGAGCAGTGACACGTGAATTCCTTAGTGGTGGGTTGCGGCCTAACGTGGAGCTAAGCCGCAGCCGCCAGCATGGCGGCTGTCCGCTTGAGCGTCGGGTTGGGCTGCTTGGAACCAGGCAAGCCGTGTTGATGCAATGATCATTACTGTTGCCTCAAGATAGGGCCGTCGCCGGCCCTGCTCCCGAGCACGACCGCGCGTTACTGACCGGGCGGGCGGTAGGTCGGAGACTTCTTGGTTGCCTGATCCATTTCTTCAGGCGTCAGCAGAACAGTGGTGCGCCCAGTAGCTCCTCCGCTCGCAGCCAACGCCAGAGTCAGCGCAGCCACACTGGCGTTATCTGGCATTTCGCTGATCACGTAGGCGTCAGTGTCGCCAAACGCAAAATACATGGATTCCACGCGGCCTCCGAGCGATTCGGCCGCCTTCTGCGCCGCCGCGCGGCGTGCGGTGCCGCCATCCTTGATCAGGCCTTTCGCGCCTTCGGTGGTGTAGTTGACTTGAAGTAGGTACTTCGCCATGTTCTTCTCCCGGTTTATTCGATCAATGCGCGGATTGGTCGTCAGCAGGAAACGACCTAGCGCATCGGGGATCCTACGCCCCAGCGCGAGTGCTTCGAGCGTCGCGTGGCTGGATGACCCATGAAGCGCGGGAGTCGTCTGCGGGTGGTCATGACGCCCAACGTTTGACATGAGTAGCGGCCTTTGGGACGTCACCTCGATGGAAGGTTAGGCGACTGTTGCATGCCCGCGCCTCCATGGCCTTGGCGGAAAGTACCACCACGTGGCTGCGACAGCCAA
>JBDUCU010000104.1:0-10033 GCA_040003315.1 Burkholderiaceae bacterium
CCAAGGTGCTGCGCATGCGCTTCGGCATCGAGATGTCGACCGACCACACGCTGGAGGAAGTCGGCAAGCAGTTTGATGTCACGCGCGAGCGGATACGTCAGATCGAAGCCAAGGCGCTGCGCAAGCTGCGTCACCCGAGCCGCTCGGACAAGCTGAAGAGTTTCCTTGAGTAGAACGCTGTCCAACGGGCCTCTAGCTCATGCTTGGTTAGAGCAGCGGACTCATAATCCGTTGGTGCCTGGTTCGACTCCAGGGAGGCCCACCATCTAATGTCTGAACCCCGGGACTTCACTCACTTCGGTCTCGATCCGCTGATTCTTTCGGCGATCACCGAGATGGGTTACGCGACGCCGACGCCAATTCAGGCGAAGGCTATTCCGGTCGTGATGAAAGGGCTCGATGTGATGGGCGCGGCGCAAACCGGGACCGGAAAGACTGCCGGTTTCGCGCTGCCGATCGTTCAGAAACTCTTGCCGCATGCGAGCGCCAGCATGTCGCCGGCGCGGCATCCTGTTCGTGCACTGATCCTGGCGCCCACGCGGGAGTTGGCGGATCAAACCGCGGACAACGTGAAGAAGTACATCGCCAAGACGCCGTTGCGCTGCGCTGTGGTCTATGGCGGCGTCGACATGGATCCGCAGACTGCCGCGCTGCGAGCGGGAGTTGAAATCCTGGTCGCCACGCCGGGCCGGCTGCTCGATCACCTGCAACAAAAGAACACCAGCTTGTCGCAGGTGCAGGTCGTCGTGCTCGATGAAGCCGACCGCATGCTCGATATGGGGTTCCTGCCCGACATCTCGCGCATCCTGAACCTGCTGCCCACGCAGCGGCAAAGTCTGATGTTTTCGGCGACGTTCTCCGAAGAGATCAAGAAGCTCGCAGCCAACTTTCTGAACAATCCTCAGCTGATCGAAGTCTCGCGCCGAAACGCAACGGCCGACAATGTGACGCAGGAGGTGTTCAAGCTGCACGAGTCCGAAAAAGTCGCTGCGCTGCTCGAGCTGCTCAGTACTCGCGGTCCGAATGGCGGTCGGCTGACGCAGGTCCTGGTGTTCGTCAACGCGAAGATCGAATGCCGGCGGCTTGCGCGCCAACTTCAGAAAGCCGGCATTAACGCCGATGCGATCCACGGCGACAAGACGCAGGACGAACGCATGAAGGCGCTCGAAGGATTCAAGACCGACGCGATCGAGGTGCTGGTCGCGACCGACGTTGCGGCTCGCGGCCTTGACATCGTAGAGCTTCCGGTCGTAATCAATTACGACGTTCCGTTTGCGGCCGAGGACTACATCCATCGCATCGGTCGCACCGGTCGCGCCGGACAGAGTGGCCTGACGATCATGCTGATGACAGGCTCCGACGAACGCGCGGTGGCCGCAATTGAAAAGCTGACCAAGCAGAAATTCGAAATCCGTGCGCTCGACGTGTCTCAATCCGCCAGACCCGAGCGCGCAGAGCGGCGCGCGCTTGCGCCGCGGCGGGAAACTTTTGAACGCCGGCCGGAGCGCACTCCCTCGCCTCAACCCGTCGACGATTTTTTCAGCAAGCCGTACGAAGCGGGCCGATCCGGCAGCGCGAAAACGGAGGCGCCTTCGGAGCCCGCAATTGGCCGCGCCCAAAAACCCACGAAAGTGGCAGCGCTATTGGGCGGCAGCAAGCGATAAATCGGCGCTGGCGACTTGCGCCTTCAAACCAGCGACTGCGCGTCAGCGTCGACGCCGATTGCCTGCCCCGAGATGTTTGCGCCGGCCGTCGATGCCAGGAAAGCGGCCATCCGGGCAATGTCGCGCGGCTCGATTAGTCGGCCGAGCGATGTCTTTGCCAATGCCTCGTCCCGCACTGTTTCCAGGGGCACGCCCCGCGCGATTGCCTTGTTTGAGAACACAGAATCGATTCGCGGCCCCGCGACCGATCCTGGGCAGATAGCGTTGACGCGAATGCCGTCGGCACCCAACTCGATCGACAATGATTTTGTGAAGCCGATCACGCCCCACTTCGACGCCGCGTAAGGCGTTCGCAGCGGAAAGCCGAAGCGGCCAGCCGCCGAGGACAGGTTGATGATGCTCGGGTTGCGGCTGGCCCGTAGATGCGGAATCGCCAGCCGCGCGCACAGGAACTGACCGGTCAAGTTGACGGCAAGCGTGCGGTCCCAATCTGCGAGCGAAATATCTTCGCACTGCGCGGTTGGGCCCGCGATGCCGGCGTTGTTTATCAACACATCAAGACCACCCAGTGCCGTCAACACATCTTCGAAGAGCGCTCGAACCGATGACTGATCGGCGACATCGCTGTGTGAGCGCGACATCGCTGGATCGCTCGCCGACAGAGAGCGCAGCGCATCGGCGTCGACGTCGCACACATGAACCCTTGCACCCTCGCGCATAAACTCGCGTGCGATCGCCAGCCCGATGCCCGACGCCCCGGCGGTCACCAGCACTCGCGCCTGCTTGAGTTCCAGGTCCATCGTTGTTCGATTGGGTGGGATTGGACAGCTTTCGGTGCCCCGACTATAACTGCCACTGCAGTCAGGACAGTTGCATCTTCGATCAATAAGGGCGCCGGCCGACCGGACGCCCAACCCTAGGAGACGTCATGGATCAACCGAAGTCGAATTCCCGTCGCATTCTGGTGCGCGCTGCCGGTGCGGCGGGTGCGATGGCAGCCATTGGATTTCCTGCGATTGTTCGTAGCCAGGCCGACGCCGTGCGTCTCGGCCACCTGACGCCGCTGACCGGATTCCTTGGAGCGCTCGGCGAGTACGCAGTACTGGGTGTGAAGCTCGCGGTGGAGGAAATCAACGCTGCGGGTGGAATCAACGGTCGCAAGGTGGATCTGATTTCCGAAGACAGCGTCAATCCACAGACCGCGTCGACCAAAGCCGAACGTCTGATTGAACGCGACAAGGTTGTCGCAATCGTGGGCGAGATCAGCTCTGCGTCGGGACTCGCGATTGCGCAGGTTGCGCAGCGCAACCGCATTCTGTTTTTCAACACCGGATGCAATTCGGACGAGCTGCGCGGCAAATCCTGCAACCGCTACATGTTCCATACTGAGGCGGCCAACAGCATGTATGTCAGCGCGGCCGGACAGGCGCTGCTGCGAGACGGCCTGGTCAAAGGCAAGAAGTGGTACAGCGTCACCGCGGATTACGCCTTTGGCCATGATCTGCTGAGGGTTGCCAAGCGGTTCATGCAGGCCCATGGGGGCGAGTTTGCCGCCGATGAACTGGTCGCGACTAACGTCACCGATTTTTCGCCGTATCTGCTGAAAATCCGCAACGCGAAGCCCGATCTCGTGGTGTCGAACCTGGCCGGCGCGCAGATCGGCAACTTCATGAAGCAATACATCGAATTCGGACTGCCGTTTCCAGTGGCGGGCTTTGGCTTTGATACCGCGATCGCATGGGGAGTGGGCAAAGGCAACGTGACCGGGATCTGGCCGCTGGTCTGGGATTCGCAGGTCAAGTCCCCGGGTGCGCAGCGCTTCACTACAGCGTTTACCCAGAAATACGGCAAGCCGCCGGAGAACCAGGCGTGGGGCGACTATCTGTCGACCAAGCATCTGGTGCAGGCGATGAACGAATTAAAGACGACGGATTCCACGAAGGTCGCCGAGCACCTGGAAAAGGGCGCGCGCTTTGATGTGCTGAAGACGCGCGAAGGGTATTACCGCGCATGGGACCACCAACTGATGCAGCAGATGTATACGCTGACATTCAAACCCGAAGCGCAGGTCAAGGACAAATGGGAGCTGTTTAATTTGTCGGCTCCGGTCCCCGCGGACAACCAGAGCCTAGAGATCATTGCGGCGACGCGCGAAGAAAACCCATGCACGATGCCGGCTTGATGTGAGCTGCTTACTCGCGCGGCGGCGGTCATGATGATCCGCGTGCCGCGCTTCGCATCGTGCTGACCCAGATCCTCGAGCAGGTATTAAACGGCCTGCTCGCGGGCGCGTACTACCTGTTGATCGCACTCGGCCTGTCGCTGATCTTTTCGCTTGGCGGCCTGGTTAATCTTGCACACGGCGCGTTTTACGCGCTCGGTGCGTACTTCGCGGTGATCGTGGCCGAGCGGCTCGGGCTTGGCTTCGCTGGATCCGCAATTGCCTCGCCGATCGCGGTTGCGCTGATCGGGCTGCTGATCGAGCGGTTCCTCTTTCGTCGCTTCTATCACGAGGATCCGGCGTTGGGTTTGTTGCTGACGTTTGGCCTTGCGATGGTCGCCGAGCAATCGCTGCGCTGGGTGTTTGGTGCTGCGCCCATTCCGTTTTCGATTCCCAGCGCGCTGAAGGGCCAGATTTTCATCGGCGATTTCGTCTATTCCAAGTATCGGCTTCTGATGCTCGCTGTCGCCGCTGCCGCGGTCGTGAGTCTGTGGTTTCTGCTGCAACGAACGCCGTTCGGGCGCGTGGTGCGCGCCGGCGTGCAGAACCCCGACATGGTTGCGGCCCTCGGGATTTCGCTGACGCCGTACATGGCGAGCATCGTGGCGTTGAGCGTCGGGCTCGCAGCGTTGGCAGGCGTGTTGCTCGCGCCGATCTCGGGCGTGCATCCCGCAATGGGCGCGGAGATCCTGACTGCTGCGTTCGTCGTCGTCGTGATCGGCGGGCTCGGTTCATTCTGGGGTGTCGTCTGGGCGGCGCTGATCGTCGGTGTGGTGCGAGGGCTGACGGTCTACTTTCTGCCGCCCGCGGCCGATGCATCGATGTATTTGCTGATGTTGCTGGTGTTGCTGGTGCGCCCGCGCGGATTGACCGGCGAGCGGATCGAGCGCTTCGAGTGACCGATGAATAGGCTGCGCTCGCCGGTCGCTGTCGCTGCGATCATGCTGGTGATGTTGCCGTTCGCGTTGCTCGCAGGTGGGCTGACGATGACGAGCGCGACCGACGTTGTGATCTTCGCGATCGCCTGCATGGCACTGAACATCCTGGTTGGTCAGACCGGTCTGGTTTCCTTTGGCCATGGAGCGTGGTTCGGAGTGGGCGCGTATGCGGCGGCGCTTGCACAGTTGCACTGGTTTCGCGGTTCGATGCTGTGGCCGGCGCTGTTTGCAGTTGCAGTTCTAACGGTCGCTTCGATCGCGGTGGGGTTTCTCGTGCTGCGACGGCGCGGCGTTTACTTCTCGTTGCTGACGCTGGCGTTGTCGGCGCTCGTTTATTCGGTTGCGTTTCGATGGACCGCTTTCACCGGAGGCGAGAACGGACTTGGCGGTCTGACGCGCGCGGTCTGGTTCGGCGCCGATCTGGAAAATCGATGGCTCTACTACTCGCTGGTCGCGCTGATCGGGCTGGCGACCGTTTATGGCCTGGCGCGCTTTCATGCGTCGCCGATCGGCAGTGTCCTGAATGCTATTCGTGAAAACGAACAGCGTGCGCAATTCATCGGCTATCCGACGGCACGCTACAAACTGGCCGCGTTCGTACTGTCGAGCGTGCTGGCAGGTTTCGCCGGTGTGCTGTTTGCGTTTCATCACCGCTTCGCTTCGGCCGATCCGACCGCAGTGTCATTTTCGGGCGAACTGCTTGCGATGGTGATCATCGGCGGTATGCGCAGCCTGCTGGGGCCTGCATTGGGTGCGCTGTTTTACATCCTGTTCCGCGAATATCTGTCGATCTGGACTCCGAACTGGCTCTGGTTCTTTGGCTTGCTGTTCGTTGGCTTCATCGTGTTTTCGCCCAGCGGGCTCGTGGGTGTATGGGAGCGGCTGACCGCGCGGTGGCGTCAACGTACAGTCGAAGCGGCAGCGATGGCGGGGCGCGCCATCGAACACGACGTTGAGCTGCCGGCGTTCGTCCGCGCCCACGCAACCGACACCGGCGTCGTGCTGACGGCAGACGGTCTGTCTAAATCCTTTGGTGGTATTCGCGCGGTGCAGGATGCAAGCGTCGCAGTTGTTGCGCGCACGCTCCATGCGCTGATCGGCCCCAACGGAGCGGGCAAGACGACGCTCTTCAACCTGGTTTCAGGGCTGCTCGGAGCCGACAGCGGTCGAGTGAAGTTGGCCGGCGTCGACATCACGCACGCCGCGCCGCATCGAATTGTCGCCGCGGGCCTAGCGCGCTCGTTTCAGATCACCAATCTTTTTCCGGCACTCACAGTGCATGAAAACATTCGCCTGGCAGTGCAAGCACGCGCACGCGGCCGCTTCAACGGCTGGACTTCGATCAGCGCAGTGACCCCGGTGGTGCAGGAAACGGCGCAACTGATTCGGTTTCTTGGACTCAGCGGAATCGAGCGAGCCGAGGCAGGCGCGCTCTCGTACGGCGGCCAGCGGCTGCTTGACATGGGGCTTGCTCTGGCGTGCGCACCGCGTGTGCTGCTGCTCGACGAGCCGCTTGCTGGGCTCGCGGCAGCCGAGCGCGAGCGTGTCGCGCAGCTGGTCAAGCGCATCGCGTCGGATCTGCCGGTGCTGTTGGTTGAGCATGACATCGACCGCGTGTTTGCACTCGCCGATCGCGTCACCGTGATGAACGATGGCAAGGTTCTATTCGACGGCAGCGCAACCGATGCACGCGCGAGTCAGGCAGTGCGGCAGGTCTACATTGGTTCCGGTACGGCCGCGCTGGCCGCGACCGCGCATGGCAGCTCGCAACGTGCCGCGACACCCGTGCTGCTGACCTTGAGTGCGATCGATGCGTTCTACGGCAAGAGTCACATCATCAAGGACGCTTCGCTGACGGTTCGCGAGCACGAGATCGTCGCGCTGCTCGGCCGCAACGGCGCCGGCAAATCGACTTTGCTGAAGACGATTATCGGCACGGTGCCTCCTGCAAGGGGAACGATCGCACTCGGCGAAATGCCTTTGGCACAAAGACCCGCGTGGCAGATCGCGCGCCTTGGCGTCGGCTATGTGCCGCAGGGCAGAGCACTGTTCGCTGGCATGAGCGTGCGCGAAAATCTCGCGCTGGCGCGGCTGAAGCGCCGGCACGGGTCGGACCTCGGGGTGTCGTGGTCAGACGACAAGATCATCGAGTTCTTCCCGAAGCTCGCTGCGCGGCTCGATACTTCTGCGGATTTTCTTTCGGGCGGGGAACAGCAGATGGTCGCCGTCGCACGTGCGTTGGCGGGATACGTGCGGGTGCTGCTTCTCGACGAACCTTTCGAAGGGCTGGCGCCGACGGTAATCGAAGAATTGTTCATGGCCTTCGATCGTTTGCGGGCCGAGCTTGCGATCGTGATCGTCGAACATAACCTCGATCTGGTGCTCGCTCTAGCGGATCGCGCGTACGTGCTCGAACGCGGTAGTGTCGTGCATCAGGGGCCCGCGGCGGCGTTGCGCGAGAATCTGGAGCTCAGGAGGCAGGTACTGTGGATGTAGGTAAAAAAACTGCGGCGATCATCGGCGCCGGACTAATCGGCCGCGCGTGGTCGGTTGTGTTCGCGCGCGCAGGCTGGCGTGTGCGCCTCTATGACGCCGTGCCGGGTCAGCTCGACACGGCGCGGCAGCTGATCGCGCAGGCTCTGTCCGAGCAGCAGCGGGTGGGATTGGTGGCTGATGCCGGTGCGGCGCTTGCGCTGATCTCGACCTGCACGACGCTCGCCGAAACCGTGATCGATGCCGCCTGGGTGCAGGAAAATCTTCCCGAGGACATTGAGCTCAAGCGCAGCGTGTTCGCGGAACTCGACCAGCTTGCAACCAGCGATGCCGTTCTGGCGAGCAGCACGTCGGCGATCGTCGCATCGCACTTCACCGCGCATCTTGCGGGGCGCGCGCGCTGCCTGGTCGCGCATCCGGTCAATCCGCCGCACCTGGTGCCGGTGGTCGAACTGTGCGGCGCGCCATGGACCACCGAGGAGACGCTGCAGCGCGCGTGGACCACGATGGAATCCGTCGGGCAGGTGCCGGTGCTGGTGCGGCGTGAGATCGAGGGCTTCGTGTTGAACCGGCTACAGGGCGCGCTGCTTTCGGAAGCCATGCGGCTGGTGGCCGATGGCGTGGTTTCGCCCGAAGATCTCGACAAGACGGTGCGCGACGGCCTCGGTCTGCGCTGGTCTTTCATGGGGCCGTTCGAAACGATCGAACTGAATGCGCCTGGAGGAGTGCCGGACTATTGCGCGCGCTACAGCGGATTTTATCGACGGCTCGCCGCTGATGCCGCGCCGGCCTCCGTGTGGCAGGGGTCAAGCGCGGAGCGCGTGACTGCCGCGCTGGGTGCTCCGTTGACCGCAGCTCAGCGCGACCGGCGCACCGAGCGGCGCGACCGCCGCTTGCTTGCACTGCGCAGACATAAGCTCGACATCGAAGCGCACGATTGATAACAGGAGTTCCGCATGGCCGAACCGACCAAGGCGTCACGCAAAGTCATCATCACGTGTGCCGTCACCGGCGCGATTCACACGCCGTCGATGTCGCCGCACCTGCCGATCAAGCCGAAAGAGATTGCCGATGCCGCGGTGGCCGCAGCCGAGGCGGGTGCCGCGATCGTGCATCTGCACGCGCGTGATCCGGTCGATGGTCGCCCGACGCAAGATCCAAAATATTTTCTCGAGTTCGCGCCCGAGATCGCGCGCCGCTCGGATGTCGTGATCAATTTCACGACCGGCGGTGCGCCGACAATGCTGATCGAGGAGCGCTTACAACCGGCTCTGCAGCTGAAGCCTGAAGTCGCGTCGCTGAATATGGGGTCGATGAACTTCGGACTTTTTCCGATGCTTGCGCGGTTCAAGGATTTCAAATTCGACTGGGAGCGGCCGTACCTCGAAGGCTCGTTCGATCGCGTGTTCAGAAACACCTTCAAGGACATCGAATACATCCTGACCTCGTGCGCCGACAATGCGACTCGTTTCGAAATCGAGTGCTACGACATCGGCCATCTGTATACCGCCAAGTACTTCTTCGATCGCGGCACTGTCAAAGCTCCGCTGTTTATCCAAAGCGTGTTCGGGATCCTGGGCGGCATCGGTTCGCACCCGGACGATGTGGCGCATATGAAGCGCACCGCCGACCGCCTGTTTGGCGATCAGTATCGCTGGAGTGTGCTGGGTGCAGGGCGCAACCAATTGCCGATCGCCGCGATGTCGGCCGCAATGGGCGGCAACGTTCGTGTCGGGCTCGAGGACAGCCTATGGCTCGGCCCTGGCAAGCTTGCCGAGTCGAATGCAGCACAGGTCCGCGCGGTACGTCAGATCATCGAAGGCCTGGGTCTCGAGGTTGCGACCCCCGATGAGGCTCGCAAGATCTTGGCACTGAAGGGCAAAGCGGCGGTCGGGTTCTGAGCGGCTCTTCGCCGCGCGCAGGGCTCGGCCGCTAGGCGCTGCTGGCCAGCGCCTGCTCCAAGTCCCACAGGATATCGTCTATCGACTCGATTCCGATCGATAGCCGCACCATTTCCGGCAGCACGCCGGCCGCACGTTGCTCGTCTTCGGACAATTGCCGGTGCGTGGTCGACGCGGGATGGATGACCAGCGACTTTGCATCGCCAATATTGGCCAGATGCGAAACGAATTGCAGCTGGTCAATCAACTTTTCGCCGGCCGACGCGCCGCCCTTGATGCCGAAGGTCATCACGCTCGATGCACCGGGTTCGCCATCGATCGATCGCAGATATTTCTTGGCGAGCGCATAGTAGGGGCTCGATTTCAGGCCGGGCCAGTTGACCCACTCGACCCTCGGATGCGCTTCGAGAAACTGCGCGACTCGGCGCGCGTTCTGTACATGGCGTTCCATCCGAACGTGCAGCGTTTCGACACCCTGCAGAAGCATCCACGCGGACATCGGTGAAAGCGAAGAGCCGTGCACGCGCAGCACCTCCATGCGTGCCTTCATCGTGTAGGCAAAATCGCCAAACGTTTCCCAGAACTTGACGCCGTGATATCCCTTCGACGGCGCAACCATGTCCGGGAACTTGCCGTTGCCCCAGTCGAATCTGCCGCTTTCGACCAGCACACCGCCGATGGTTGTACCGTGGCCACCGATGTACTTGGTTGCCGAGTGCACCACGATATCGGCGCCGAAGTCGAACGGCCGGCATAGATAGGGCGACGCCATCGTGTTGTCGAGCATCAGCGGGATCTGCGCTTCGTGCGCGATCG
>JBDUCU010000105.1:0-10020 GCA_040003315.1 Burkholderiaceae bacterium
CGGATGAGATGAAGCGGCGCATGCAATCGTGGGCGAAAGACAAAGAAAAAGCGACAGCCTGATCGAAGCCGCGCGGTGGGGCTCCGTGGGCTTGCCGCACTGCGGTTAGATAATCGACTGCACGGCCATGAAGGCGCCTAGCGCCGTCAGGTTGCAGCGGGCTCCGAGCTGACTCAGGCAATGAATCGCCTGGTCGGCCGTGGCGGTGCCACTCGAGTGCAGTGACGACCACACATTTCGCTCGGCCTGAACCGAGGTGATGTAACGCTGAGGCTTGCCGTTGGCCGGCAACTGCAGCGCAGAGACGGTCACTTTGTCGATCGTTGGCAAGGACGCGAAGAGCTCGCCGAGCAGTCGCACGACAAGACCAACCGCATGCTGATTGTGCAGTTTGGTGTGCGACAGATCGGACATGCGGCGGATCTCGACCCGGTTGCCGCTCGCCATCGTGGCTTCGCGGTTCGGTACCAGTTCGAGCGCAGGCGCCACGAACTCAAGGCGCGCTTCGCTGGGACCGTTGAATTCAAAACTGATCATCGTCGGCAGCGGCCACAGTACATCGTGCAGGCATGTGGTCAGATACTCGCGCATCGCTTCCAGATCACCCGACGATGCCTTCTCTTTCAATTCAAGGATCGAACGCTGTGCCGCGTCCCAGGCCAGCCGGCGTGCGAGCCAGGTGGCGCGCGCATCAAAGTAGTCATTCAGCTCCTGCGGGTCGGCTGCGGCTTTGACGCGCGGGTCCTTGGACAACGCGGCACGCGGCGCTTTGGGTTTCGGCTCAGGGAATTCGCGGACCGAAACCGGTAGCAGCACATGATCGGGTGAGGGCGTCCAGCGGTGCGGAAATGCGAGCGATTCGACGTGCTCGTTCAGATGCGCGCAGACCGCAAGCGCGGCGTCGCGCTCCATGTCTGCAGCGCCGTCGACGACGCTGGATACCGGATCGATCGCCTGGCTTGAGCGCATCGGACGCACGATGCGGGCGTAACCGTGCTGATCGATCCGTACCCGCATATCGTCGGCTCCGCCCAGTGCGAAAGAGGTCGCCTGCACTGCGTGGGTTTCGCCGCCTTCTCCAACCAGAATGACCTGCGATCGGCGCCTGTAGATAATGCTCTGCCCGTCGGCACTCGCGAACGAAGGCGTAAGCCGGTACGGCGGCAACCACTTTGACTTGGCACCGAACAACGCCGTATGGCTAAAGCGCAGCTCCACCGGTGGTGGTGGCGGCTCCGCCTTGCGCAACGGCGGCTGGACGACTTCGAACCCCTGGTGATTCAATTCGGCCCTGCTTATAAACGGCTTAGCGGCACATCTTGCCAAATGCAACGAACTGCGACGCAGCAAGTTAGCCGGTGTAAGCGGCCGTTTTTTGATCTCTGTTCGGATCCCGCCGGCGCGACACGACGAGATCAGCCGTCTGTGACAGACTCTCGCCATGGGAGCCAGCAAGACGACGCAAACGCTCGCGGTGGGCTGCGGAGCCGGCTTTTCGGGTGACCGCGTCGACGCACCCGGGCCCGTGGTCCGTACGTTGATCGAGCGCGGCGGTCCGGCGGTGATCGTCTTTGAGATGCTGGCCGAGCGCACCCTGGCGACCGCGCAGTTGGCACGCAGGGCCAATCCGGATCTGGGCTACGAAGTGCTGCTCGACCTCGTGTTGCGGCCGATCCTCGCGGACTGCATCGAGAACGGCATCACGATCGTCGGCAACTTCGGCGCAGCAAACCCGCGCGGCGCGGCGGCGATGATTCAGCGGCTCGCGAGCGAGCTTGGGTTGCCCGCACCGCGCATCGCAGTGGTCGAGGGCGATGATCTTTCGAGCGGTGACTGCCGCACGGTCGTGCGCGACGCACTGGGCGGCGACTTCGACGAGCGGCGCTTCGTCTGCGCCAATGCCTATCAAGGCGCGTTCGCGATCGCCGCGGCGATCAACGCAGGCGCCGAGGCCGTCGTCACCGGCCGGGTTGCCGATCCATCGTTGACTGTCGGCCCGGCGATTGCCCACTTTGGCTGGGGCGAAACCGACTGGGATCAGCTGGCTGGTGCGACGATGGCCGGCCATCTGCTCGAATGCGGCGCGCAGGTCAGCGGCGGGTATTTTGCCGACCCGGGGTACAAGGATGTGGCCGGTCTCGACGATGTCGGCTTTCCGATCGCGGAGATCGCCGCCGATGGCAGCTGCATCGTCACCAAGGCGTCGAACACCGGCGGCCTGGTTGACGCGCGCACGGTCAAAGAACAATTGCTCTACGAGATCCACGATCCGGCGGTGTACCTGACGCCCGACGTGGTGGCGGACTTCAGCGATGCAGAAGTCGCCGAGGTTGGGCGCGACCGCGTACGGCTGACCGGTGTGCGCGGTCACCCGCGCACGCCAACGTTGAAGGCCAATGTCTTCTTCGATGGCGGATGGCTGGGAGAAGGCGAGATCTCCTACGCGGGTGCGGGCGCCGAAGCGCGCGCGCGGCAGGCGATGGAAGTGATGCAAAAGCGCGTCGGACGCGAGCTGCAACTGCGTTTCGATCTGATCGGCGTGGTCAGCGTGCTTGGCGACGACAATGATCGGCTGCTGAATGCGGCCCGCGTCGGTGCAGCGACCGACGTGCGGCTGCGCGTCGCTGCGAAGCACGAGGATGCCGCACTGATCGATCGCATGCTGCGCGAGCTCACCGCGCTGTGGACTGGCGGCCCAGCCGGCGGCGGCGGCGTGCGGGTCAACAAGCGGCAGCGCCTGTCGCTAAAGTCATGCCTGGTGCCGCGCGAGCGCGTACCAGCGAGCTTCACGTTTGTTGAGGCGTGAGGAGACGATGAACTCATCAGAAACCATGGAAGTGCCGCTGCGCGAGATTGCGCACGCGCGCACCGGCGACAAAGGCAATCGCACCAATATCAGCCTGATCGCATATCACCCACGCCACTACGACACGCTGGTGGCGCAGATCACTCCAGAACGAGTCGCGCATCAGTTCGCATATCGCAACCCGACGCAGGTGTCGCGCTACCTGCTGCCGAAGCTCGGCGCGATGAACTTCGTACTCGACGATGTTCTTGACGGCGGCGTCAATGATTCGTTGAATCTCGACATGCATGGCAAAGCGCTGTCGTTTCATCTGCTCGCAATTACCGTGCGGATACCGAACGCTCTGCGTCCCGCGCACGCAAATGACAATACGACGAAGGAGACTGCATGAGGCTCAACAAGCTGATCGGCGCGTTAGGTGTGGTCGCGCTGAGCGCCGCTGCGCTGCCGCCCGCGTTGGGGCAGGCACAGGACTACCCGAAGGGTCCGGTCAAGATGATCGTGCCGTTCCCGCCAGGCAGTGCCACCGACCTTGCCGCGCGCGTGATCGGCCAGCAACTGGCGAGCGCGCTGGGCAAGCCGTTTGTGGTCGAGAACAAGCCTGGCGGACAGGGAACGATCGCCGGTATGGAAGTCGTGCGCTCGGCGCCCGATGGTCAGACGCTGTTATTCACTTCGAACACCGCGATCGCCTCCAACGTACCGCTGATGAAGAAAATGCCGTACGACCCGACCAAAGACTTTGCACCGGTCGCCGGCGTCGGTACGACCACATTGGTGTTGATGGTCAAGCCCGACTTTCCGGCAAAGAACCTCAACGAATTTATCGCGCACGCGAAGCAGCGGCCGGGCAAGCTCGCCGCCGGTTACGGCTCGACCAGCTCGCAGATCAGCATCTCGCGACTTTCAAAGATGAGCGGGCTCGACGTGTTGTCGGTTCCGTACAAAGGCATACCGCTCGCGGTTAACGATGTGTTGTCGGGTCAAGTGCAATTCACGTTTGTCGATCTTGGCAACGCGATGGCGCAGGCTAAAGGCGGAACGTTGCGCCCGATCGCGATCACTGCGCCGCAGCGCAATCCTCTGGTTGCCGATTGGCCGACGTTGGCAGAAGTGCTGCCGGGCTACGACATCACCGCGTGGTTTGCGATCGTTGCGCCGGCGGCCACACCGAAGCCGATCGTCGACAAGCTGCACGCCGCAACAACCAAAGCGCTGGCCCAGCCGGACGTGAAGGAGAAGCTTGCAACGATCGGCCTTGCGCCGATGCCGATGACACCGGACGAGCTCTCTCGCTTTATCTCTTCAGAAGTCGTCAAGTGGACCCGGCTGACCAAGGAAGCCGGCATCGAGCCAGAATGAAGCAACCGATCATGCTCGTCACCGGTGCCAGCCGCGGCATCGGCGCGGAGATCGCAAAACTCGCGGGCCGTTCAGGCTACAAGGTCGGCGTCAACTTTCATCGCAGCGAGCAGCCGGCGCGCGCGATCGTCGCCGAAATCAAGGCCAACGGCAGCGATGCGGTGGCGCTGCAGGGCGACGTCGGCGATTCAGCGCAGGTATCGAAGATGTTCGAGCAGCTCGATGCCCAGCTCGGCACGCTCGACGTACTGATCAACAATGCCGGCATGCTGAGCAAGTTCGACGTGACCGAGTCCAGCTTCGCGCAATTGAGCGAAGTCTTTCTCGCCAATGTGTTCAGCCAGTTTTACTGCACGCGCGAAGCGGTCAAGCGGATGTCGACCAAGAGCGGCGGGCGCGGCGGAGCGATCGTCAACATGTCGTCGGTCGCAGCGCGCACCGGTGGACTTTCAGGCGGCGCGGCGTACGCGGCGACCAAGGGCGCTATCGATTCGTTCACGCTTGCGCTGGCGAAGGAAGTCGGCACGCAGGGGATTCGGGTGAACGCGATGCGGCCCGGGTTGATCGCGACCGAGATTCATAACGTGCACGGCGGGCTCGAGCAGATGGAACGGCTGGCGAAGGCCGCCGTGCCAATGGGCCGATCAGGATCGGTCACCGAGGTCGCGGAAGTTGCGCTGTGGCTTGCATCCGGCGCGTCTTCATACGTACACGGTGCGGTGATCGATGTCTCGGGAGGACGCTAGGACGCGACCAGGGTCGCGTCGATTCCGCATGTCGCGAGTTCGCGCGTTTGCTGTGCGGCCTGCTCAGGCGTCAATGAGTGCAACGGCGGCACCACCCGCGCCCACTCGGGGCGTTGATACTTCACTGCAAGAGCCTGCTTGACGGCGGCGATCACCGGCACGCGAGTCAGAATCGCGCGCTGTGCTGCAGCCGAAGTCGCCGCGCGCTCGCCCTCGGCCGTACCGCGCGCCTTCCACGCCGCGGCAGCTGCCCGCGCAGTGATATTGACCGTGGCGGAAATGCAACCCGCCCACTGATAACGATCGGCATCTTTGAGTGTGCCCTCCGCGCTTGGAAACACGTCGAAGTCGGCCACGCCAGCGGCCATCGCGATCGAATAGGAGAGGTCGCCGGAACTATCTTTCAGGCCGAGCAATTGCCGCGGATATTTCTTCTTCAAAGCCTGCACGAACTCGAGCGAGTACGGAACGCCCGAAAGCTGCGGGAAGTGATAAAGATAAAAGCGCAAGTCGGCTCCGACCCGCCGGATCAATTCATCGAAGTAGGCATCCAGCCCGGCATCGTTGATCGGTTTGTAATAAAACGGCGGCAACACGAGCGCTCCCGCGAAATCCAGATCACGTTTGATGCGCGTCAGCCGCACCGTATCGGTCAACGACGCTGCGCCGGTACCGACCATGAATTGAGACAACGGCAGGCCGGAACGCGCTACCGCTTGCATCGCTTCGATGCGCTGCTCGACCGAGAACGAAGTCGCCTCGCCGGTCGTGCCGAGCAGGTTGATGCCGTCGCATCCTTCGGCAAGCAGATTACGGCAGTGTTCGATCAGACCATCGGTATCGATGCTGAAATCCGCGTTCAGCGGCGTCGCCGCGGCGGCGATCACGCCTCGAAGTCGAGTTGCCATCGTGTGCCCTAAGCCGTTGAAGGTGGAACCAAGAAGTCGAAGTCGCAGCCCTGATCTGCTTGCAGCACGCTGCGCATAAAAAGCGCGCCATAGCCGCGCTGCATTGTGGGCTCGACCGCGGCGCCGGACTGCGCTCGGCGCTGGGTAAGCTCGGCGGTGCCGACAAGAAGCTCGATGCGGCGTGCTGCAACATCCAGTGCAATGCGATCGCCGTCGCGCACCAGCCCGAGCGGCCCACCGACCGCGCTTTCGGGCGTGACGTGCAACACGATTGTGCCGAACGCGGTGCCGCTCATGCGCGCGTCCGAGATGCGCACCATGTCTTTGACACCGGCGCGCGCAAGCTTCTTCGGGATCGGCAGATTGCCAGCCTCGGGCATCCCAGGCGCGCCCTTCGGGCCGGCGTTGCGCAAAACAAGAATGTCATCGGCTGTCACATCGAGCGCGTCGTCGTCGATGCGGGCAGCGAGATCTTCGAGCGAATCGAACACGACGGCGCGCCCGGTGTGCTGCATCAGCTTCGGCGATGCGGCCGATTGTTTGATGATCGCCCCGCGCGGCGCGAGGTTGCCGCGCAGCACCGCCATGCTGCCGCCCTTGTTCAGCGGATCGCTGCGGGGCCTGATCACCGTTTGCGCGTGCGTTTCGGTCGCTGCGTTCATCGTGTTGGCCAAGGTGCCGGTCACGGTACGCGCATTTACATCGAGCAGATCTTCGAGCTCGCGCAACAGGCGCGGCACTCCACCGGCCCAGTGAAAGTGCTCCATGTAGTGCTGGCCGGACGGTTTCAGGTCAATCAACACCGGAACTTTGCGCCCGAGCGCGTCGAACTCGTCAAGATCGACGCGAATACCGAGCCGGCCAGCGACCGCGGTCAGGTGAATCAGCGCATTGGTCGAGCCGCCGATGCTCTGCGTGACAACCAGCGCGTTACGAAATGCAGCGGCCGTCATGATTTCGCTCGGGCGAGGTCCCTTTTCGGCGAGCGCAACCGCCGTCTTGCCGCTTGCTTCGGCGCAACGAATGCGATCGGCGTGCGTGGCCGGAATGGTTGCCGCCAACGGCAGGCTCATTCCGAGCGCTTCGACCGCGCACGCGATGCTGCTCGCGGTGCCCATCACCATGCACGTGCCCGCAGTGGGCGCAAGCCGCTCGTTGATCACTTCGATCTCGGCCGCGCCGAGTCGGTCAGCGCGGTAGTCGCTCCACAATCGGCGGCAGTCGGTGCACGCACCCAGCGCTTCACCCTGGTAGTGGCCGACCAGCATTGGGCCGACCGGCAACACGATCGCGGGCACATCGGCCGATGCCGCGGCCATCAGCTGTGCCGGAATCGTCTTGTCGCAGCCGCCGATCAGCACCACCGAATCCATCGGCTGCGCGCGAACCATCTCCTCGGTATCCATCGCCATCAGATTGCGCAGGAACATGCTGGTCGGATGAGCAAACGATTCGTGGATCGAGATGGTCGGAAACTCCATCGGCAGCCCACCTGCGAGCAGCACGCCGCGCTTGACCGCCTCGATCAGCTTCGGAACATTGCCGTGGCACGCGTTGTAGTCGCTGTAGGTGTTGGTGATGCCGACGATCGGCCGCTCCAATGCATCGTCCGAATAGCCCATCGCCTTGATAAACGCCTTGCGCAAAAACATCGAGAACTCGGCGTCGCCGTAGTTCGTCAATCCCCGCCGAAGACCCTTACCAGACTTCACGCCCGAAATTTGCTTAGAGTGTCCATTCACGCAGATTACCGCGCATGCGGAATGACGGGACCACCACTGCCCGCCAGCGGCCATAGACTTCGAGCAATGCAACCTCTCGCCACCGATTCAGCACTTTCCCCGCACCCCGCTTCGCCGCGGCAGCAGCTCGCCAGTGTCCCGCGATACCGCGCAAAACACTGGAGCCAGCGCAGACGGCGCGTCGGATATTTCCGGCAGCACTGGCGCGGCGATCTGCCTCTGGCAGCGGCCGTCATCATCAGCGCCGCGCTGGTCTGGGGTGCCGTACAGACGATCAGCTTCGTATCGAGCAAGGTATCGATTACCGATTATCCAGTCGCATCATCGATGCTATGGCTGCTCGAGGTTGCCGTGCTGATCGGCGGAGCGCTCTGGTGGGGCACCGGTGTGCAGCGATCGGCAATTGAAAGCGTTGATCGCGGCGGGTCGATGCCGGTTGCCGCATTGACCGGCATCGTCGGCCTTGGCGCGTTCGTATGGGTCGGCGTTTTTTGGTTTCAGTCCGCACGGTATGTGATGCCGGAAGTGTGGTCGACGCTGATCGGTTCGTCGCCTCCCGCGGCAGTAACGCTCGATCCGCGTTCCAGCCAACTGGTGCTGCAAGGCGGACTTGAATTTGGCAGCACGCGCGCTGTACGCGCGGCGCTCGAAGCGAATCCAGGCGCGCGCGTGGTCCGCCTCGAAAGCCGCGGCGGCCGCGTGGCCGAAGGGCTTGCACTCGGCACCTTGCTGCGCGATCGCAATATCGATACGTTCGTCAGCGGCGAATGCAGCAGTGCGTGTGTTACGGCGTTTGCCGGCGGCGGTCGCCGGATGATTACAGGCAGCGCCAGAGTTGGCCTGCACAGCGCGGGCGGCGCTGGGTTTACTGCTGAGTCGATCGCCTCGGCCAATCGCCGCAGTGACGAATTCATTGCAGCGCGAGGCGTCGATCAGCGCTTGCTGCAAAAAGGCGCAGCGACCGCCAACGATCAGATCTGGTTCCCTTCGGCAGAGGTGCTGCTGAGCTCGCGACTCGCCACCGAGTTGGCCAGCCGTTAAGCCTCACGCTACGCCGCGCCCTCGTTGACACGGAGCGCACGCGACGACGCTGCTGCTTCTCAGCCTGATCGTCTTTCTGGGCCGGCTGTCTGATCGACTTCGCCCGCTCGCTTGCCGCTGTGAGGCGGGGCCAGCGCCCGCGCCAACACTCTGACCACATGCGCCGCTTTGCGCGCGCCCGACTCGCGCGTGCCGTCGGCGATCTGATGGCGGCAGCTGGTGCCGTCGGCAACGATCAACGTATCGGCGTCGGCGTTGCGCACCGCGGGCAGCAGCGACAGCTCGGCCATTTTCATCGAGATATCGTAGTGCGCAGCCTCGTAGCCGAACGCGCCCGCCATGCCGCAGCAGCTGGAGTCGATGACGTCGACTTGCATGCCGGGGATCAACTTCAACACGTCGACCGCGGGCGCCAGCGCATCGAAAGCCTTTTGATGACAGTGACCATGAATCAGCGCGCGTTTTTCGTGCAGCGGTGCAAGCGGCAGGTGCAGTTTTCCCGCCCGGTGTTCGCGCGCAAGAAACTCTTCGATCAACCACGCGTTCGAGGCCAGACGCTCTGCCGCGGGCCCGAGGCCCATTACCAGAAACTCATCGCGCATCGACAGCAAGCACGACGGCTCGAGGCCGATGACCGCCACGCCGCGCTCTACATAGGGCAGCAGCGCCGCGAGCGTGCGCCGGGCTTCGATCTTCGCGTGATCAACCAAACCGGTCGCCAGGAAGGTGCGTCCACAACACAACGGGCGGCGGCTGCCGTCGCTGGGCAATGCAATGTGAACGGTGTACCCGGCCGCTTCGAGCACCGCGAGCGCATCGTGAGCGACTTCGGGCTCGAACGCATTGTTGAATGTGTCGGCAAACAGCACCACCTCGCCGCTATCGCCGCGCGATTGCGGCTCGACGCTGCCATCGGCGTTGATCGGATACATCAGGCCCGCGAGAAACGTATCGCTGCGCCAGGCCGGCAATGACCGCTGTGCGGCGAGGCCGAGCCATTTTTCGGATAGCGCGGCAGCGCCCGCCATCGTGTCACGCAGGTTGAAAAACCACGGCATTCGCGCGCCCCAGTGCGCGTAGCGCGGTAAATACGAAACCAATCGGTCCTTGAGCGAAAGACCGTGTCGCCCGTGATAGTGATGAAGAAACTCGATCTTCATCTTGGCCATGTCGACGCCGGTGGGGCACTCGCGGCGGCACCCTTTGCAGCTGACGCAAAGGTCGAGCGCATCGCGCACCGCAGTTGACGCGAAGCCGCCTTCGATCTGGCCCGACAGAGCGAGCCGCAGCGTGTTCGCGCGTCCGCGCGTTAGGTGCTCTTCGTCACGCGTGACGCGAAAGCTCGGACACATCGTGCCGGCGTCGAACTTGCGACAATGGCCGTTGTTGTTGCACATCTCGACCGCCTTGCCGAA
>JBDUCU010000106.1:0-9960 GCA_040003315.1 Burkholderiaceae bacterium
ACCGGCCTGTCACGCCGGGGGTCGCGGGTTCGAGTCCCGTCCACTCCGCCAAACAACTTGAAAAGGCGAACGAGAGTTCGCCTTTTCTGCTTTTCAAATACCCTTGGGGCGCAGGCCATGTTCGACTCCATTCGCTCGCACCGTCGCTGGCTGATGTTCTTCATGCTGGTGCTGATCTTTCCGTCATTTGTGTTCTTTGGAATCCAGGGATACAACCGCCTCGTTGATAAGGACGGCGCGCTAGCCACTGTCGACGGGGCGCCGATTAAGCAGCAGGAATACGAAGCGGCGATCCGCGATCGCGCCGAGCGTCTAAGGCAAAGCCTCGGGGCTAATTTCGACGCCAAACTCCTTGACACGCCTGACGCTCGAGCTGCAATCCTTGATCAGCTCCTGCTTGATCGTGCGCTGGCAAATGAGGCAGCACAGTCGAACGTGGTCGTCAGCGCTGATCGCCTGCGCGATTTCATCGCGGCGGTCCCGGCATTCCAGCAGGACGGCAAGTTCAGCTACGACCGTTACAAAGCTTTCCTTGCTTCTCGCGGCCAAAGCGAGGCGGCTTTCGAGCAGGTGCTACGCAATGACTTGCGCAAGCAGACCTTGGTGCAGGCGTTGATCGAGTCGGCCATGGTGCCCAAGCAGGTCATCGAGCGGATCGAACGTGTGCTGCTCGAGCAGCGTGAGGTGCGACAGCTGCGCTTTTCTGCCGATCAGTTCGCGTCGAAGGTTGCGGTGACCGACAAGCAGATCGCGGACTACTACGAAGCCAGTCGCAAGCAGTTCGAAACTCCGGAAAGCGTTCGAGTTGAATACCTGGTGTTGTCGCCGGAAACGATGGCATCCACCGTTACCATCCCGGACGAAGCGATCGCGAGCTACTACGAGCAGAACAAGGCGCGCTATGGCACCGACGAGCAGCGTCGCGCAAGCCACATCCTGATTTCTGCCGAAGGAGGCGATAAGACTGCGGCGCGCAAGAAGGCCGAGGAGGTGCTCGCGACGGTCAAGGCTGTGCCGAATGATTTCGCCAAGATCGCGCGCGAGAACTCCAAGGATCCCGGATCGGCCGTCCAGGGGGGCGACCTCGGCTTTTTCGGCCGCGGCATGATGGTCAAACCGTTCGAGGACACCGCGTATCGTTTAAAGGCGGGCGAGATCAGCGACATCGTCGAGACGGACTTTGGCTTTCACATCATTCGCCTCACCGAGATCAAGCCGGCGCAGGCGAAGCCTTTGGCCGAGGTTCGCGCTGAGATCGAGCGCGAACTGAAGAACCAGCAGGCCCAGAAAAAATTTACCGAGGCGGCGGACCAGTTTACGAACCTGGTGTACGAGCAGGCTGATTCACTCCAGCCCGCAGCGACGAAATTGAACCTTAAGACGCTGAGCGCAGACAATTTGACACGCAGCGGATTGCAGCCGTATCTGGGACCGCGCATCGTTGAAGCGATTTTCGCCGAAGACTCGCTGAAAAACCGGCGCAACACACAGGCAGTCGAGGTTGGCACCAACACGCTGGTGTCGGCACGCGTGCTCGATCATCATCCTGCAGCCATCGCGCCACTTGAAAAAGTCAGCGCGCAGATTCGCCAGTTGCTCGAGCGCCAGGACGCCATTCGGCTTGCGCGCGAGGCGGGCGAACAACGATTGGCCGCGTTGCGCAAGCAGCCCAGCGACGCGGGGTTCTCGGCACCGGTGATCGTTTCCCGCCGCCAGCCGCAGGATTTACCTGCCGACGCCCTGACCGAAGTGTTGCGAGCCCCTGCCGACAAGCTGCCACAGTTCGTAGGTGCAGAGATCGTTTCCGACTTTCGCAGCGCGACCCACGCCGGTTATGTCATCGTGCAGGTCGTGTCAGCGAAAGGGAGCGACACCATCACGCCGGCTCAACGCGAGGCGCAGGCACGGGCGATCACGCAGCAGGCGGCAGCGGCGGCGGAGGCCAGCTACGCCGAGGCGTTGAAGGGGCGGCATCACGTTAAAATTGTCCGGCCTGAATTGCAGCGGGCAACTGCCAAGGCTGAATCAGCCAACAGTGCTGCGGCGAAAGACGCGGCGCCGAACGCCGCCCCGGTCTATTAGTCATCCTCAAAGAGGCCTTAAACCGCTAGCGCGCGCGCCGTTGCCTGAAAGTGCGACGGTGAGGCACCGTCAATGCAAACGACGTCTGCCACACACGCGCGCTCAAAGTTGCGATCGATCGACTTCAGGTACGCCGGGTCGTAGTGCTCGACCAACAGCTGCTCGACAACCGCGTCCCAGTCATTAGCTTTCGCCAACTCTTTCCAGTGCGCAATCTTTTGACGCCCGTGCAGTGCCGCCAGACAATCGAGCTGGCTGTTGAGCGTCGCGTGATCGCTCTCGAAATGCTGGTACTCGTCGCGTAACAACTGCACGCGCACTGCAAGCGGAACATCCAACCGAATGCATTCGGAGCCCCGCATCGCGATCATCAGATGCTCCGGTATCCGCACCTCGCCGATCTTGCGGCTTTCCGACTCGACGAATACGGTGCGGGCCGGATCAAACGACTGCAGCGCAGACCAGAGCCGCGTCTCAAACATCCTTTGTGACGGCTGCGGTTGTGCGGGCAAACCGCCGAGCACCGATCCGCGGTGCTGCGCGAGCTTTTCAAGATCGAGAACCTGTGCACCTTCGCTGCAGAGTTGTTGCAGCAGCCGGCTCTTTCCGCTTCCCGTACTGCCACAGATCACGCGAAATGAAAGTCGGTCAGGGAGCACAGTCAGATCCGATATCACCTGCCTGCGATAGGCGCGGTAGCCGCCGTCGAGCTGCAGAGCCTGCCATCCGACGCGCGCCAGAATGTGTGTCATCGCGCCGCTGCGATTGCCGCCACGCCAGCAATAAACAAGTGGCCGCCACGTCTTCGGTTTGGCGTGGAACTCGGTCTCGAGATGCCGTGCGATATTGCGTGATACGTACGCTGCACCTCGGCGGCGAGCTTCAAACGATGACTGCTGCCGATCCATCGTGCCGACCTCGGCACGCTCGGCCTCGGTCAGCACCGGACAGTTGATTGCGCCCGGCAGGTGATCCTCGGCGAACTCGGCTTCGCTGCGAACGTCGATCAACGAGTCGAACTGCGCAAGACGCGGCAGCGCGGCAGCGGCGCAGATCAAGTGCCACTCCAGTCCGCCAGAACGCTCGGGCATCATTGCTTGGTGGCGACCGCGGGTTTGATCCTGTTCGTCAGAACCGACTGCAGCACCGGCCACACGGTCTGCGAGATCTTCGCTTGTGCCTGCGCGCTCGGATGTATTCGATCCGACTGGAAAAAATCGCCCGTGTCTGAAAATCCCTCGAGCAGGAAAGGGACGAGCGCGGTGTTGTATTGCTCGGCCACGGCTCCGAACGCGGCATAAAAACGTTCGGTGTATTCGCGTCCATAGTTAGGTGGTATGCGCATGCCTGCCACGATCACGCGTGCGCCCGCCGCCAGGCTGGCGCGAACCATCGCGGCCAGATTGTCCTGCATCCGAGACACCGGCAGCCCTCGCAGGCCATCATTGCCTCCAAGCTCGATGATCACAATGGCAGGACGATGCTGCTTCAACAGCGTCGGCAAGCGCGTGCGCCCGCCGCTGGTGGTTTCGCCGCTAATGCTGGCGTTTGCAACCGTATAATTCGAGCCGCTTTGATGCACCCGGTCTGCAAGCAGTGCTACCCAGCCTTGGCCTCTTTGCAAACCGTATTCGGCCGACAGGCTGTCGCCCAGCACAAGAATCACGGGAGCGTTTTGTTTGGCCGACTGCGCTGGCCGCGAAGTGTTCGCACCAAAAACCGGCCCATTCAGGACCAGCACCTGCATTGCAGCTGCGATCGCCCAGCTTGAAACGACTAGAAATTTTCTGCGCATCGAATGAACGAGCAAAAACAAATTGCAGTCGAGGCGCGCAACTTGAGCAAGGTCGTGCAAGACGCGACCGGCAGTCTGACCATCCTGGATGGTATCAACGTCGCGGTTGCCAGCAGTGAGACAGTGGCCATTGTCGGAGCCTCGGGTTCTGGAAAATCGACGTTACTGGGACTGCTGGCAGGCCTCGACGTTCCGACCTCGGGCTCGGTTCACCTTTTTGGCACCGACCTTTTTGCGCTCGACGAGGACGGCCGAGCAGCATTGCGGGCAGAGCAGGTGGGGTTCGTATTTCAGTCGTTTCAGCTGCTGCCGCATCTAAACGCGCTGGAAAACGTGCTGCTGCCGATGGAGTTGACCGGGCGCGTTCCCGATCAAACGACACCGGTCGAAGCTGCGCGTTCGTTGCTCGAGCGCGTCGGCCTCGGTGAGCGCCTCTCACACTATCCAAAGTACCTATCCGGTGGCGAGCAACAGCGGGTTGCACTGGCGCGAGCGTTCGTTCTGCGCCCGCCATTGCTGTTGGCCGATGAACCGACAGGAAGTCTCGATGCACGCACGGGCGAAGCGGTTATCGAGCTGATGTTTGCGCTGAATCGCGAGCGCGGATCGACGCTACTTCTGGTTACGCATGACCCCGACATCGCACGACGCTGCGCACGGCAGATCGAGCTGCATGCTGGCCGCGTCGTGAATACCGTCGCGACTGTCTAGTCAGGCGCCGATACCGGCAGAGCGTTTCCTCAGACCGTTGAGCTCGTGTGCGGCGCGCGCGGCGATATCGCTGGCAACCAGGCCGATATCGACGTGGTCGGCGCCGCGACCGTGCAGCCACACAGCGGCCAACGCTGCCTGCCACGGGTCAAACCGCTGCGCCAGCAGACCCGCTAGCAGACCCGCCAAAACGTCACCGGTGCCCGCGGTTGCAAGCGCTGGCCCGCCGGTCGGGTTGATTGCACACCGCCCGTCTGCTTGAGCGATGACCGTGCCCGCGCCCTTGAGGACGACGACCGCACGGTATCGCGCCGACAGGGTGCGAGCGGCCTTCACGCGATTCGCTTGAATCTCATTGACTGAACAGGCGAGCATCCGAGCTGCCTCAAGGGGATGCGGCGTCACCACCGTCGGCGCTGCGCGCGCATTGAGCTGACCAATCATCGCAACATCACCTGCAAGCAGGTTCAGGGCATCCGCATCGATCACTAACGCAGTATCGGACTGCAACGAACGCTGCACTGCGGCCACCGCGGCGGCGTCCGTGCCCAACCCACAGCCAACGCAAATAGCCTGGATCCCGGCCGGCTCCACGCTCGATCGAAACATCAGCTCGGGCTGGCACGGATCGACCCGATACTCGGTAGCACCAATGCAATCGACGTACACACGACCGGCTCCGATCCGAAGCGCCGCACGCGCGGCTAGCAATGCAGCGCCGACCATGCCGACGTTGCCGCCCACGATCGTTGCGTTGCCGTAACTTCCCTTATGCGTGTTGCGACGTCGCGGCGAAGTCACCTCAGCAAAGTCGAAGGGATCAGTCAGCGTCGTCTGCGCCGGCGGGCTGCTCAGCCCGAGTGTTTCGACCGAGACTGCTCCGGCGGCATCGACGCCGTCGCCCGTATGGAGGCCGGGCTTGTCGCCGATAAACGTGATCGTCGACGATGCATGCACGCCTTCGACACCCTCAACCCAGCTTCCGGTGTCTGCATCTAGACCGCTGGGTACGTCGAGGGCAATGACCCCCGCCCGCTGGTCGTCGATCCACCGCGCTGCTGTCAACAACGGGCCCTCGAGTGCCCGAGTCTGACCAATACCCAGCAGGGCATCGACGATGACGTCAAACCGCCGGTTCGGCAGATCCACCTGCGTTGCGCCGCCGGATGCACGCCATTGGGCGAACGCAACGCGTGCGTCGTCGGTTCTCGGTTCAGCGATCTGAATGCATGTAACGTCGTGCTGCAGAGCTTTCAGCTGCGCGGCCGTTATGTAGCCGTCTCCGCCGTTATTGCCCGCACCTGCAAGCACGCAGATCGACAGTGGATTGCCGTGCTTGACGGCATGGATGTGCAATGCCGCTGCCGCGCCGGCGCGTGCCATCAACGTTCCTGCAGCAAGGCCATGTTGTGCCGTGCGTTCGAGCGCACGCAGTTCGGCAATGCTATAGAGCGACGCTGCCATCTTATGCGCGTGCGTATCGATCGAGAGTCAGGCCATTGAGATCGATACCAGGTGCACGATCTGCGATCACGTCGGCGACCACGCGCGCCGAGCCGCACGCCATCACCCAGCCGGTCGAACCGTGCCCTGTATTCAGATAAAAATTCTCGATTGGTGTCTTGCCCAGCACTGGCGGGCCATCGGGCAACATCGGTCGTGCGCCGACCCAGAAGCGAGACTTCGAGTAGGAAGCGGCGTAGGGAAACCAGTCCTGCGCGACCTTCATCAACGTGCGCAGTGCGCTGTTGCGCAAATTCATACCCCGCGTGCCGAGCTCGGCAGTGCCCGCGATTCGGAGCCGCTTGCCCATGCGTGTAATCGCGACCTTGTATGTCTCGTCCATTACGCTGATGTAGGGCGCGTGTTCGAACGCAGTGATTGCGGCGGTGGCCGAATACCCTTTGACGGGCTGCATCGGAAGGCGGATGCCGAGCGGTCTCAGAAGCGCGACGCTGTCGATACCGCCGGCCACTACGTAGGCATCGCCGCGAATCTCACCGCTTTGCGTTCGCAGCGAAGTGATCCGCTGTCCTTCCAACTGTGCGCCTTGCACGGTCACATTGAAGCGGAAATCGACGCCGTCGCCAATCGCAATGTCCTTGAGTTGCTGCGCGAAAAACGCGCAATTGCCGGTTTCGTCGTCGGGCAGATGCAGCGCTCCGGCGAGCGACGTCGGCGCATGCAGGGCCGGCTCGACCGTGCGCGCCTGATCGGGGGTCAGCAGTGCGTGCGCAACACCGAGATCGGTCAGCATCTTGCGCGTCACCGCCGAGCGTTCGACGTCGAGCTCCGTGCGGAACAGCTGAAGGTAGCCGACCCCCTGCTCATACTCGAGCTGGTGGCGCTCGCGCAATGCACGCAGTTCAGACTGGCTGTAGAACGCGAGTCGCTGCATTCGCTCCTTGTTGCGCTTGAATCTGTCGAGGCGACATTCACCCAGCCAGCGCAGGATCCAGCCCCATAGAGCGGGATCAAACGATGGCCGAAAGACGATCGGTGCTTCCGCCTTGAACAGATAGGCGAGCGCCTTTGAGGGCATTCCGGGCTGCGACCAGGGAGCGACGTAAGAGGGTGCCATCACGCCTGCATTGGCGAAGCTGGTTTCCTGTGCGACGCCCGAGCGACGCTCGACGACAGTGACCTGATGGCCATCGCGGCGCAGATAGTAAGCAGTACAGACACCAACAATTCCCGCACCCACTACGACGACGTGCATGCGGCCTAGAGCTTCATCTGCGAGGGTAGGTATGTGACCAGCGTGGGCGCGAACCAGATCACCAGCACTGCCACGGCCATCATCAGGAAATAGGGCAACGCCGCCACTGCGATCGTGCTGATCTGGTGGTTCGTCATTCCCTGCAGCACAAACAGGTTGAAGCCGACTGGCGGCGTGATCTGCGCCATTTCAACAACCAGCACGATGAAGATACCGAACCACAATAGATCGATTCCGGCGGCTTGCAGCGTGGGCAACAACACAGCCATCGTCAGCACGACCATCGAGATGCCATCCAAAAAACAACCGAGAACGATAAAGAACACCATCAGCAGCATGATCAGCGCAAACGGAGACAGCGACAGCGAGCCAATCAGTTCGGCGAGTTGTCGCGGCAAGCCAATGAACCCCATCGATAGCGCCAAAAAAGCCGAGCCAGCGAGAATCAGCGCAATCATGCAATACAAGCGAGTCGCCGCCATCAGTGAATCGATGAACGTTCGCCACGTCAGAGTTTGCTGGAAGGCTGATAACACCAGCGCACCAACGACACCGAGCGCGGCGGCTTCCGTGGCCGTGGCGACGCCGAGATAGATCGAACCGAGCACCGCCACGATCAGCAACATCACTGGAATCAGGTGCCGTGACTCGGAAAGCTTTTCTGTGAATGAGAGCTTGATGTCAGCCGGCGGGATAAGACTCGCATTGCGCAACGACCAGAAGATCGTATAGCCCATGAACAGCGCCGCCAGCATCAAACCCGGCATCACACCGGCGATGAACAGTTTGCCGATCGACACATCGGCCGCAACGCCATAAACGATCATGATGATCGACGGCGGGATCAGAAGTCCAAGCGTACCGGCGCCCGCCAGCGAGCCAATCGAGATTTGTTCGGGATAGTTGCGCTTGGCGAGCTCAGGCAGTGTGATTTTGCCAATGGTCGCGCAGGTCGCGGCTGACGAACCTGACACCGCGGCAAAAATCGTACAGCCAATGATATTTGCGTGCAGCAGGCGACCCGGAAGCCATTGCAACCACGGTGCCAATCCGCGAAACATGCCTTCCGACAATCGTGTCTTCAGCAGGATTTCGCCCATCCAGATGAACAGGGGTAGCGCAGTCAGCGTCCAGCTCGACAGCGATCCCCACACCGTCAGGGCCAACGCGTCGCCGGCGGGGCGCGTGGTGAAGAGCTCCATGCCGATAAACGCAACTCCGAGCACCGCAATGCCGATCCAAACCCCCGCGCCCAGGATGACAAACAGCGCGACGATCAACAGCAGCGCGACGAGCGTGCCCACAGCGCTACTCGACGTGCGCCACTTCGTTAATCGCGGGTGCGAGGCGCCCGGTGCGAACGGTGATCACGAGCTGCTCGACAAACGCCAGCGCCAGTCCGCTGAGACCTATCGCCATCGACAGCTGCGGAATCCAAAGCGGTGTGGCATCAACGTTTTGCGAAACGTCGTTAAATGTGTACGAGCCCCAAACCAGCCTGCACGAGAACCAGGCGAAATAGACACTGAGCGCGGACGCTACGGTCAAGCACAGGATCTCCATCCAATAGCGCGGTCGACCATGCAGGCGTTGCAAAATCAAGGTCACACGGATGTGATCCCCCTGTCGCAAAGCGTAGCCCAGCGCCAGGAATGACCCAGCCGCGAGAAAGTACCCGGCAACCGCGTCGGCACCCGCCATGGAAAAGCCGAGCCCGCGAAACAGTATTCCTGCGACCTCCACCAGCAGTGTCGCAAAAATGAAAAAAGCTCCGAGCATGCCGAGCAGCTTGAACAGAGGATCCAGCACTGCGCGCATCAGCTAGCCTGGCCCCCAAGGAAGCAAGAAAGAGCCGCCAGGGTCGGCGGCTCGATATGTCATTTACGAAACGACGTGATGATTGCTTGCCCATCGGGGCCGGCCTTCGCCAGCCACTCGGTAAGCAACGTATCTCCGAGCTTGGTCAAATCACCTTTAAGTGCCGGGCTTGGCTCATAAACAGTTATCTTGTTGTTGCGCAGTGTCGCGAGCGACTCGGTGGTGTAGTCGCGCATGCGCTTCCAGCCGCGTTCCTCGGCTGTTTTTGCTGCGGCCACCACCGCGTCCTGCGTCGCCTTGTCGAGTTTGTCGAATTCCTTCTGATTCACGATCACCATGTTCTTAGGCAACCATGCATCGGCCGTGGCAAAGTGCGTCAAATTCTCCCAAACCTTGGAATCCACGCCCGTCGCACCCGACGACATGAATGAGTCGACGACACCGGTCGACAGCGCCTGCGACAGTTCGGACGCCTGGATCGTCAGCGGTTGCGCTCCAACGTGTTGCGCAATACGCGTGGTCGCCGGGTTGTAGGCGCGCCATTTAAGGCCTTTCATGTCGGCAACCGTGTTCAATGGTTTCTTCGTATAGATACCTTGCGGCGGCCACGCCACTGCGTACAGCAGCTTAATGCCCTGGCTGGCCAGAATCTTTTCGACCACCGGGCGCTGTGCCTGCCAGAGCTTCCACGATGCATCGAACCCGGTGGCGACAAACGGCACCGCGTCGGCGCCAAACACTGGATTTTCGTTCTCGAGCAGGCTCATCAGCACTTCGCCGATCTGCGCCTGGCCGGTCTGCACCGCGCGCTTGATCTCGGGCGCCTTGAACAGCG
>JBDUCU010000234.1:0-2952 GCA_040003315.1 Burkholderiaceae bacterium
ACACCTACAAGTGGAGCAGGTGGGAAACCAGGCTTTAGTGATCCGGTGGTTCCGCGTGGAAGGGCCATCGCTCAACGGATAAAAGGTACGCCGGGGATAACAGGCTGATCCTAGCCAAGAGTTCACATCGACGCTAGGGTTTGGCACCTCGATGTCGGCTCATCACATCCTGGAGCTGTAGCAGGTTCCAAGGGTTCGGCTGTTCGCCGATTAAAGTGGTACGTGAGCTGGGTTTAGAACGTCGCGAGACAGTTCGGTCTCTATCTGACATGGGCGGAGGAAATTTGAGGGGTCTTGACCTTAGTACGAGAGGACCGGGTTGAACGAACCTCTTGTGTACCGGTTATCCCGCCAGGGGTAGCGCCGGGTAGCTACGTTCGGAAGTGAGAAACGCTGAATGCATCTAAGCGTGAAACACTCCCCAAGATGAGATTTCCCAGACCGCAAGGTCTCTAAAGGCTCCTGGAAGATTACCAGGCAATAGGCTGGGTGTGGAAGCGCAGCGATGCGTGGAGCTAACCAGTACTAATCAGCCGTGAGGCTTGACCATTTTTTTCTTTGCACGCATGCGTGCCCGCACGAGTGGAACGAAAGAACTACCGTTTGCAGGATATTCAATTGCTGAAGAGCTGACGCTCTTTGACATTGTCTGGGACGACTCACCTTTCGGGCTTCGCTCGCGAAACTCGGAGGGGAGACCCCAGGCAGCACAATAGGAATCGGTCAGTCCGATTCCATCGGTTTCCCGGTGGTCATAGGAGCAGGGTCACACCCGTTCCCATTCCGAACACGGAAGTTAAGCTTGCTACCGCCGATGGTACTGCGTGGGTAACTGCGTGGGAGAGTAGGTCACTGCCGGGATTATTTTCATCGACGAGCCCGCTGCTTGAAAAGGCAGCGGGCTTTTTTATTGCCGACTGAAAATTGGCGATTGCAGATTCGCCATTGAAGATTGTCGGTCCCATCGCCGAAGTCAATCGCGAAGCTGAGCACGCCCGTTCCGGTCGAACCCGAGGCGTCGGCAACCACGTCGCTGAGCAGCGTCACCGCATCACGCGAGCGCGCCTGGTCGGCCTGCAGATCGCGCTTGATGACCGGCGCCGCGGACGCCGGTGGCGTGACGGTGCCGGGCGGTGTTGTGGTTGGTTGTGCCGGAGTGCACTTCACGGCCACTCTGCACACGGTGACCTCCCTCCCTCCCAGGTCGGTTTTGAAACCAGTTCTAACGTTTCTGTGGGCTGATGACCGAATGGTGATCGCGCGTCGGCCGGTCGCGGCGAATCAGCCGTGATCGTTGCCGAGGTCGGTGGTACACGCCTTGCGGAGGCGCCGGCGACCTTAACACGTTGTCGGAGGGATTCTCATGCAGCATGGCGCGCACATCGGACCATCGGTCGTCGTCAAGGGGGAGATTTCGGCGAAGGAGCCGATTTCGGTGTCGGGACGCGTGGAGGGGACGATTGACGTTCCCGGGCACGTCGTGACCATCGAAGCCGGGGCCCACGTCATCGCGGACGTGTCCGCCGCGGGCATCGTTGTCGCTGGCACGGTCAAAGGCTCTCTCGTGGCGGAGGACCGGATCGAGCTGCGCGCCAGCGCGGAGGTCGAAGGCGACCTCAGCGCGCCGCGGCTTGCCGTGGACGATGGCGCGCGCGTGAGCGCGAAGGCGGTCATCAGCGGCCTGCGGGCGGTCGACCTGGCCCGCGCGTCGTAGCGGCTCTTCTTTCCGGGGGACGGGAACATTTAGGGGCGCTCGCGGTCAAACTGTCCGGATGCGCATCCTGATCCGCGCGCTGGGCGCCGTCGCCTTGGCGCGGCTGTTGTTCCTGCCCGCGATGCCGCTGCACGCCCAGGCCGTCAACCCCGCCTACGGCATCGAGCCCCGGCCGAAGACGGAGGCGGAGCTCGCCAGCCGGTTCACGCCCAAGCAGATCGATATCCTCGAGACCCTCAACCGGCGCGATCGCGCGCATCTCGTGCGCGCCGATCCGCCTGTGCCAGGCATCATCGTGCCCGTCAGCTGGCTCGACGATCCCCTGGTCTACAGCCCGTTCCCTCAGACGTGGCCGGCGGCCGAGCCTCGTGCCAAGGCCATCGTCGTACACCAGGCGGTGCAGGCCTTCGGCGCGTACGAAAGCGGACGGCTCGTGCGATGGGGACCTGTGAGCACGGGTCGCAAGGAGACGCCAACACCTGAAGGATCGTTCAACCTGACGTGGCGCGCGCGCAGCCGGCGCAGCACCGACAACGAGGATTGGCTCCTCGAGTGGTACTTCAATTTCGTGAACGAGCGCGGCGTCTCGTTTCACCTGTTCGATCTGCCAGGTTATCCCGCCAGCCACGCGTGCGTCCGGCTGCTGCTTCGCGACGCACAGTGGCTATACGGGTGGGGAGAGCAGTGGAGCCTCGACGACAGCCGGCGAGAGGTCATGATGCCGGGCACTCCGGTGCTGATCCTCGGCACGTATCCGTTCGGTTCGCCGCCCGCATGGCTGTCGCTCGACGCGTTGTCCGTGCCGCTGACGCTACCGGCGACGCTCGCCCTCACGACGGTCCGGACGCCGAAGCCTCTTTTCGCAGCGGCGGCGGCAGATAGCGATCGATCAGCGAGTCGGGATAGCCGGCCCCCCGTGGGCCGGACAACGCGTCTCTCGCAATCTCGTACGTATAGCGATCGTCCGGCGCCGCCTGCGCCAGCACCGCCGCGGAGTCGTTGAGGAGGGCATTGCGCCGCTGCTGCAGCGTCGGCAGGTCGAGCAGGTCCTCGTGCATCTCCGCGAGCAGGGCGCGATAGCTCTCGCAGATCACCCACATCTTTGCCGCACTCGCGCGATGTCCGTAAATCAGCGGCTGCTGGTTCCAGCCGATGTACGCGGCGCACGCGGCGAACGTGGCCACGGCGAAGATCGCCGAACCCAGGTGCAGCGCATAGCCGCCCTGCACGCCGATCGC
>JBDUCU010000235.1:0-2944 GCA_040003315.1 Burkholderiaceae bacterium
TGCAGCACTTGCTGTTCAACTTCGTTCGGCCGACGTTGAAAGAATCGCTCGCAGCAATGGAGCGGTTTGCGACCAAGGTGCTGCCGCTGGCGAAGCAATGAGCGCTGCCGACAACTCATCCGAACGCGCGACGATCGGCGTGCTCGGTGGAACCGGCGCGGAAGGCGGTGCGCTGGCGCTGCGATGGGCAAATGCCGGCTATCCGGTGGTCATCGGCTCCCGAAATCCCGACAAAGCTGCGCAAGCGAGCGCAAAGATCAATGCGCAACTCGGCCGCGATGCTGTGCGTGCCGACAGCTATCGCGGCGCCGCCGAAGCGGCGTCGATCGTCGTTTTGACGGTGCCGTATGCCGCGCAGCGAAGCACCGTCGAAGAGGTGCGCGACGCGCTCACCGGGAAAATTCTGATCGACACCACAGTACCGCTGATTCCGCCGAAGGTCGCTCGCGTGCAGCTACCCGAAGGAGGATCCGCGGTAGCGGCGATCCAAAAGTTGTTGGGCGAATCGGTCAAGGTCATCTCCGCGTTTCAAAATGTCTCGGCGCATCGACTGCAGGATCTCACGCAGCAAGTCGACTGCGACGTCCTCGTCTGCGGCGACGACATCCCGTCGCGCGAGATCGTGATCGAGCTCGCGACCGCCATCGGGTTGCGCGCGCTGCACGCGGGCCCGATCGTAAATTCGGCGGCGGCTGAAGCCCTCACGTCGATCTTGATTGCGATCAACTCGAGATACAAAGTCGACGGCGCCGGCATTCGCATCACTCGCCTGGACGATGCCAAACAGTAGCGGGTGGCGGTGGACCAGCTAGCGAAGTCCGACACGGCGCGCAAGCAGGAGATTCGGCTGATCGCGTTAATCGGCGTGCCGTTCGTGCGCGAGGGAGACGACCTTTGCGAGCTGATCGTTCAAGCGCTCGCGCGCTCCGGCGAACAACTGCTATCCGGCGATGTGATCGTGATCGCGCAGAAGATCGTATCGAAAGCGCAGGGTCGTCAAGTGGTTCTGGAAAGCGTTATCCCGTCCGCACGCGCGCAAAAGCTGGCCGCGATCGTCGACAAAGATCCGCGCCTGGTCGAGCTCATCCTGAGCGAATCGTCTGAAGTGTTGCGCGCCCGCAAAGACGTACTGATCGTCGTGCATCGCCTGGGCTTCGTGATGGCGAACGCGGGAATCGATATGTCGAATGTCGAAGCCAACGAGCGGGACATGCGCGCGCTGCTGCTGCCGACCGATCCGGATGGCGAGTGCGACAAACTTCGCGGGGCGATGCTCGAGCGAACCGGCGCGCGAGTCGGCGTCATTATCAACGACAGTCACGGACGCGCCTGGCGCAACGGCACCGTCGGCGTGGCGATCGGTGCGAGCGGTGTCTCGGCGCTGCGCGACCTGCGGGGTAGGCCAGATCTGTTCGGCCGCGAGCTGCAGATCACGCAAGTGGGCTTGGCAGATGAGCTTGCTGCTGCTGCTTCGCTATTGATGGGACAGGCGGACGAAGGCATTCCCGTTGTGATTGTCCGCGGGATGCAGATTGAAGGGCCCGCCGGTCACGCTGCCGATCTGATTCGGCCGCGTGAGCTGGATCTGTTTCGCGAGCCGGATTGAAATCGCGATGAAGCGAATTGTTTTGGCGCTGGGCGCGACTGCACTAAAGTCCGACTATCGCTCGCACCGCGAAGAGCAACGCCGGATGCGCACATGATCCTCGCCCTTGCCGGTGGTGTCGGTGGCGCGAAGCTCGCCAAAGGCCTCGCCGACATTCTCGCACCCGATGAGCTGACGATCGCGGTCAACACCGGCGACGACTTCGTGCACCTCGGGTTGCACGTCTCGCCGGATTTGGACACGGTGATGTACACGCTCGCGGGCATCAACAATCCGACGCAGGGCTGGGGCATAGCGGGCGAGACGTGGAATTTCATGCAAGCGCTGGAGACGATCGGCGGCGAGACCTGGTTCAACCTCGGCGATCGCGATCTCGCCACGAACGTAGAACGCACGCACCGGCTTGCTGGGGGCGAAACGTTGTCCGCTGTGACCGAGCGATTGTGCACACGACTTAAAGTGCAGCATCGCGTCGTGCCGATGAGCGATGAGCCGGTACGCACGCTAGTGCATACGCAAGCTGGCGTGCTGCCGTTTCAAGATTACTTCGTGCGCCTCCGCTCCGAGCCCGTCGTCACGCGACTGGAGTTCGCTGGGGCGCAGACTGCGCGCATGAGCGAAGGCCTGCGCGCCGCGCTCGACAGCGCTACATTGGCAGCCATCGTAATCTGTCCGTCGAATCCGTATCTAAGCGTCGCACCAATTCTCGCGGTGGCGGGCGTGCGCGAGGCGCTCGAGCAACGGCGCGTACCGGTGATTGCAGTTTCGCCGATCGTTGCAGGCCAAGCGCTCAAAGGCCCAGCGGCCAAGATCATGCGGGAGCTCGGCAGCGAGCCGTCATCGCTCGAGATTGCGCGCTACTATCTCGGTTTGATCGATGCGCTGGCGATCGATCGCGCTGACGCAGCACTTGTCGATCCGATCGGCGCGCTGGGTATTCAAGCGCTGGTAACGAAGACGATCATGACTGAACCCGACCACCGAATCGATTTGGCCAAGTACATCGTCGACAACGTTTGCGCCGTTGCCGCGCAGACAGCGAATGGACCACGCATATGAGCGGGTGGCTGGTCGTTCCAGTGAAATCCCTTCGCGACGGCAAAAGTCGGCTGGCACCGGCGCTCAACCCAGTCGAGCGGCGCGCGCTGATCGAGCATCTGCTCGCGCGAACGCTGCGGCAAGCAGCTCAGTTTCCGGGACTCGAGCGCACGGTGCTGGTCAGCGCCTGCGAGGACGCGCGTGCACGCGCGAAGTCGCTTGGCGCGCACGTTCTCGAGGAGCACGCACCGTTCGGTTTGAACAGCGCGTTGCGTCAAGCGCAGAGCGCGCTGCGCGAAC
>JBDUCU010000107.1:0-9853 GCA_040003315.1 Burkholderiaceae bacterium
GGTCCCATCCGAAGCGCACGAACTGAATGCCCCACCAGACGAACACCCCCGCGAATGCGAGGATGCACAGGTTGGCGACGATCTGCAGCGCCGCCGTCGCTCGTGGCGGCAACTGCGGCACGAAGTCAACGATGAAATGCGTCCCCTCGCGCACCGCGATCATCGCGCCCAGCATGATCATCCAGATAAAGAGGAAGCGCGAAAGCTCCTCGGTCCAGATCCAGGCAGGGATCAGCGCCGTATAACGCGAGATGATCTGCAGCGTGACCGGGACGATCAGGATCGCCACGCTGGCCGCCATCAGCCGCGTGAGCAGCCGATGGTAGCCGTCGAGCAGGTGCTTCAAGTTACTGGATCTCTTATTGGATCTTATTTATCGCGGCGTAGATCGCGTCGGCCCCGATTTCCTTCGCATACGCTTCCATCACCGGGTCCACTAGCTTCTTCATCTGCGCGCGATCGGTGAACGGGATGCGCTTTAGCTTGCCGGCTTTCTCGAGCGCGTCAAGCTTGGCAGTGTCTTCGGAGGACTCGACTTGGCGCCCGTACGCGCCGGCTTCCTTGCCCGCGCGCACGATCGCAGCCTGCAGGTCGGGCGGCAGGCCCTTGAACGTCTTGCCGGAAAAGCAGATGGGTCGAATCGTGATGGCGTGCTCGGTCATCGAGAGGTTCGGAGCGACCTCAAAAAATTTCATCTGTTCGACGCCAGCCGCCTCGTTCTCGCCGGCGGAGATCACGCTGTTCTGGATCGCGTTGTAAACCTCGTTGTAGGCAATCACCGTGGGTGACATTCCAACCGCGGCGAAGGTGCGGCTCCAGATCGGCGCACCCTGAACCCGCACTTTCAGATTCTTCATCTCGGCGAGGTTGCGCACCGGCTTGTTGACGAAGATGTTGCGCGTGCCGCCGCCTGCATAGCCGATCAGCATCACGTCGCCTTTTTGCGCGATCTCATCGGCGATCGGCTTCAGCAGATCGGCGTCGAGCACCTTGTTCCAGTGGTTCAGGTCGCGGAACAGAAACGGCGCGTCGATGAACGGCGCAGCCTTGGAAAAAGTCGACATGTGCGCGGGCGACACGATCGCGTAGTCGACCGCCTTGCCCTGATTCATGTAGGCGAAGTAATCCTTCTCCAGCCCGAGCTCGCTATTCTTGTGCAGCACGAAATTGATCGGCTTGCCGTAGTACTTCTTGACCAGCTCCTCGAATCGCACCAGCGCTTTGGTGAACGCGTGATCGTCGTTGAACTGGGAAGCCCCATGCAGCGTGATGGTCTGAGCAGAAACCGGAAGTGCAACGGCGGCCGCGAACGCGGCCAGAAACAATCTGCGTTTCATTTTCGTCTCCTTTGACGGTTGTACGTCGATGGCGCGCGGATCTTTTTGGATCCGTCCGCGTCGCCAGATGCAGCAGCCGTGGATTGTCCCAGATATCCCGGCCGCCGAGGCCCTTGCCTCAAGCCAGCAGGCCTCAGTTCATCAGCACGTTGACGATGGCGTTGCCGATTCCCATCAGAGCGGAGCCCGAAATGAGTCCGGCGCAGATCGGCTCCATGCCCTCGACCCAGGATTCATGCCCGCGCGTACCTCGAGTTGGATAGCGGCGACGCATGACCCAGAACAACATCGCACCGACCCACATTGCGAACGTCGACTCCGGCGGCAACACCACGCCGAGACCGATCGACACCGCCGACAGCGAGAAGCGGCCCTTGGTTGCAATGCGCGCGACCTCGATAGCCGCCGCACTGACCGCCGCCACGATCATCGACACGACGGCTGAATACGGCAGAGCACTGACGCCTTTCGCGATGATCTCGGCCACGCCTTTCCACTGCAATGCTCCTGGAAATGCGAACTGGTCAGAAACGATCGTCGCTGCAGAGCGCGCGCCACTTGCGTCTGGCTGCAGAAAGAGCAAGAAGAACAACGGGACGCACGCGATCGCGCCCGCGAAGATGCCAATCACATGACCGATCGCCTGCTGGCGTGGCTTGCCGCCCAGCATGTAGCCAGGCTTGATGTCGGACAGCAGGTTTGCCGAATTAGCCGCGATCTCGGCGGTCATCCCTGCAGGTATCAGGTTGCTGGCCGGATTGGTGCGGTCGATTGCGCCCATCGTGAACTGCGTGATCTTCGACAGCGAGCCGGTCGGTGTCCACGAGGTCAGCGCCATTGAGTTGGTGCAGATAACAGCCAGCACGAAGATCAGCGGCAGCGATATGAACGCCAGCAGCCACGGCACTCCGAAGAACTCGTGCGTCACCCATGCGCCCAGCACGCTGAACACCGGCACGCCCACCGCGGAGATCCATAGCGGAAACTCGATGTGCTTCAGCACATCGGCGCCTTCATCGCGGCGGCGACGCTTGAACAGACCCTTGAATATCTCCGGCCGCCCAAACAAGCTGACCAGCGATCCGACGACCATCATCGTCACACCCCACCACAGCGACCACTGGTTGACGATCTCACCGCGCGAAATTGGCACCACGGCGCCGGTCGGACTGACGCGCGCCACGATGTCGCCGGCCTGAATCATGATCGGCGCCAGGATGACGAAATTGATGAACGCGCCGAGCAAACAGCTCGTCGCCACTGCAATTCCCATCAGTCCGCCGACACCCAGCATTGCTGCGTCGAGTGTCAGGCGCAAGCCCAGCTGGCGAATGTCGGTGCCGAGGATGGTCGGGATCCAGCCGTTGACCTTCGCCGCTGCCGCGTAGTAGTAGGTGTCCAGGCGATCGTGAAGCGTCCACGGCTCTTTTAGCCCCGCCCATCGATCCATGCCGAGCAGTTTGAACTGCGCGAGCTTCATCCATCCGTCACTGACGATCGCCTGATAAACGCCCGCACCGAGTGCGGTGAAGGCAAGCAGGCGCGCCTTGAACATGCCGGCGCTGGCCGCACCGCTGTACAGCGCGTCGAGCACCACGCCACTGGCGCGCCCCTCGGGAAACGGCAGCTGCTCCTCGTTGATGAAGCGCCGCTTCATCGGAAACGCCAGCAGAACGCCGATGATCGAGACGACGCACATCCACACCACCATGTGCCACCACGGGATGATCCTGCCGGTCACCAGCATGTAGGCCGCGAGACTCGAGGTCATAGGCGCGACCATGTACCCGGCGGCGGTCGCAATCGATTGCGTGCAGTTGTTTTCCAGGATGGTGAAGTCGTGAACGATTCCAGTGGCGTGCATCGTTCGATACATCGCGAACGCCAGGATCACTGCGGTAAGCCCCACGCCAATGGTGATGCCGGTCTTGGCCGCGATGTAAAGCGCCGTAGCCGCGAGGACACCGCCCAGCACAAAGCCCGTCAGAGCAGAGCGGATCGTCAACTGCGGCATATCGCCGCGGTAGACGTTCTTGAACCACCACTCGTCTTTCTGCGCGCGGGTCCAGGAGCGGATCTGGTCTTCTTGAAGTTGTATTAATGCCATCGCTAGCCGCGATTGGGTCTCGTATCACCGGTATGCCGCAGATACTGATGCACGAACGCAATCGCCATGCTGCCCTCGCCCACCGCGGACGCGACACGCTTGACCGGACTGAAGCGCACGTCACCGCACGCGAAGATGCCCGGCACGCTGGTCTCAAGAAGATACGGGTCGCGGTCTCGCAACCGACCGCCGGAATTCACCGCGTCGATACCGGTCAGCACGTAGCCACGAGAGTCGCGTGCGATTTCGGCGGGAAGCCAATCGGTTTCGGCGTCCGCACCGATGAACACGAACAGCCCGCCGCAGTCCGCGCGCCGCACCGTTGCGCTCGCACGGTCGAGGATGTCGATAGCAGTCAGGTGATCGTCACCATAAACCGCCTGCACTTCGGATTGCAGTTGAACCTGGATGTTCGGCTTGCTGCGCACCTGTTCGATTAAATAGTGCGACATGGTCTTCTCCAGGTCCGTGCCCCTGACTACGAGCGTCACCGTGCGCGCATGGTTGGCAAAAAACAGGGCGGCTTGGCCGGCCGAGTTGCCGGCGCCGATTAGATGCACGTCGAGTCCCTGCGTGCTTCCCGCCTCGCTCCGCGCGGCGCCGTAATAGATTCCTTTGCCAAGGAGACGATCAAAACCATCTATCGTCAGGCGGCGCCAGGCGACACCCGTGGCGAGAATCACCGTCCGCGCGAGCAACACCTGATCGCCGTCAAGCACGACCGCGCGCGTCGCGGGATCGATCTGCTCGATGCTGCGCGTCACCAGGATCTCAGCTCCGAGACGCCTGGCTTGCTGAAGCGCACGGCCCGCAAGCTCGGCGCCCGAAACGCCATTGGGAAATCCGAGATAGTTCTCGATGCGCGACGATGTACCCGCTTGTCCGCCGGGCGCTTCGCGCTCGACGACCAGCGTGCGCAATCCTTCGGATGCTCCGTACACCGCGGCCGCGAGTCCCGCCGGCCCGCCGCCGATGATCACGGTGTCGTACTCCGCGGCACGCGCGCGCGTCTGCAGCCCGAGAAGCCGCGCGACCTCACGCGCATGCGGACGAATTAGGGTCGTACCGTCGGACAGCCGCAGCGCCGGGTAATCGGTTTCCGCGGGGCGCGGCGCGCGCCATCGCGCCGGCAATTCAGGTGCATCGGGTGTCATCCAGTCGAAGGCGATCTGGTTGCGCGCGAGGAACCGGCGTAACTCGTGCGACGCGGTGTCCCACCGATGCCCGACGAGCATCACTGGCGCGACCGGCGGCTCGGCGGCGATGCTCTGCAGTCCGCCGATACGCTCGCGCGCGAGCGCACCGACCTTTACCGAAATACCCGGCGACGCGGCCGCGATCGAGTAGTACAGGCGCGCCTCCACGCGCATCACGCGCGACGGTTGCGCGGCGCGATAGCTACCGGGAAAGGGTGTGCCGAGCGTGATCGGAACCTCGCCGAAAAACTGCGGGTGCGCGCGCCAGCCGATCGTGCGCTCGACGCCATCGATCACCTTGGTGACCTCGATCTTGCCCGCGAGCACGACGAAGATCGCGCGCTCGTCACCCTCGTGCACCGCGTACTCGCCGGCAGCCAGATGAATGTCGGCCGAGGTCTGCGCCAGGCGCTTGCGCTCTGCGGGTTCCAGCTCGGAAAACAGCGGAATCTCGGCCAGCTCGTCGATCGTCACCACGCTTCGATACCTCTAGACGCAAGCTGCGCGCTCGCCATCACGAATTCAACGCTCGGTATGGTGACATCAAACCGCGGCCGACAGGAGTCAAGCAGGCGTCCGCAGTCAATTGGGTCAGGTGCAGCTAAAGCCACAGGTGTCAAAGATGTGATCGAGGTCGCATCAACAACTGTTGCGCGGACTCATAGAATAAGGGCCTATGCCCCGCATCGATCCGCAGCGTTTGCTTTCCGACTTGCACCAGCTGCGCGCGATCGGCGCGCACGGCCGCGGCGTCGTCAGACCGGCGTTCAGCGAAGCCGACATGCAAGCGCGGCGCTGGCTCAAGCGCCGATACGAAGAAGCTGCTCTGGAAGCGACGATCGATGGTGTCGGCAACGTACTCGGCCGCTCACGACATTCCGGCAAAGCACTGCTGATCGGTTCGCATTCTGATACGCAGCCCACCGGCGGCTGGCTCGATGGCGCACTCGGCGTGATCTACGCGCTGGAAGTCGTGCGCGCGCTCGCCTCCGACGACGCGACACGGGCGCTGTCGGTGGACGCGGTGTCGTTTCAGGATGAAGAGTCTCGCTTTGTCGGTTGTCTCGGTAGCCGCTCGCTGACCGGCGCGCTGACACCGGAGATCGAGGACGCAGCCGCGGACAGTCACGGCATCAGGCTGGCGGATGCACTCCACGCGGCGGGCCTGGAGAACGTGCCGCGCCTGCGCCTCTCGCACCAGCGCTACGCCGGCTTCATCGAAGCGCACATCGAGCAGGGTCCGCATCTGGATGACGCGGGGCGTCAGATCGGCGTTGTCACCGGCATCGTCGGTCTGCGCAGCATCCGGTTGGTCTTTCGCGGCCAGCAGAATCACGCGGGCACAACGATGATGGCGCGCCGACGCGATGCAACCACTGCGCTCTACGAGCTCGCACATCGCATCAACCAGGAATTTCCGAAGGTCGCCGCCGAGCGCAGCGTCTGGACCATGGGTCGCGTGCGCGTCGAGCCGAACGCGACTTCGATCGTGCCGGGATATGCCGAGCTCGACCTGCAGTTTCGCGATTTATCGGACGCGCCGCTCGATGCATTCGAGGCGATCGTCACACGCCTTGTCGCGGAGATGAATGCACGCGGTGGCGTCAGCATCGAAGCTATTGCCTCTCGCGCGCCGATCACACCAACGCGCATGGACCCGCAACTACAGGCGCATATCGAAGCGGCAGCGGAACGTCACGCGCCGGGCAATTGGCAGCGCATGCCGAGCGGCGCCTTTCACGACGCCGGCATCATCTCGGCATTCATGCCATCGGCGATGCTGTTCATTCCATCGCTTGGGGGCATCAGCCACGATTTCGCGGAAGACAGCCGCGAAGCGGACATCGTGCTCGGTTGTCAGGTGCTGGCAGATGCCGCGGCGTCGATTCTTTCGCAGTCCATTTGAGCGGAGGTACGTCCGCTCGGCAGAAGCAGGTATCAGCGCGCGGCCGCTCGCATTGGTCGTTGCCACGCCAACGCTATAAACCTTCAGCGCGTTCACTCCTTTCTCGCAGTCTGGTGTGCGGCTAAGGCACGAGCGCATCCAATGCTGGAGCACGCTTCCGTCGGGAGCTGCGCTCAGGCCGCCCTTGATCAACGCCACCTGCGCATCTTCCTTCAGGATCCAGAGTTTCGATTGGCTACCTTGTTCTCCGACGGCGGTGTACCGACCGACAGCAACAGCACGCCCGCCGTGCCAGGACTCGATGATGCCTTTGAAGCTACTTACGTCGCGCGGACGTTGTCGGTGCCGAAGGGCTCTGCGCGGCACCCGCGCGAACCAGAACGCATTTCTGGCTCGCCCAGTTGATGCGGTCAGGGCTTTCTATATCGAACTCCATCAACTTGAAAGTCGTCTTCGGCAGAACGACAACGTGCTTCGCGTCGCCGCGATACTCGACCCGATCGAGTTCCTGCTCAGTTGTCCGAGCATCCATGCCAACCAGCCGGTCTGCGCGGAACTCGAACACACCGCCGCCGAACAGCACATCACACAGCCCGCCTTTCGCCATTGCTTGTATCGCCGCGAACGGATCCGATGAGTTCGAGCGGGTGGAAGCGGGCCGCATCCACTTGCTGCCAAGCAGCGGGTTGCGATCGGCGGGCAACGCCGGTCGTTTTTCCCACATTGCACGTGCTGCGGACGCCGCCTGCGCCCCCGTTGCGTCGCCGCTCCTGCCTTGTGGAGCACTCATTGGCGGGGCCGTACCGGAGCTCTGGCCCGACGGCCTATTGATCCGGTTTGACTCCTCCTGTTGACGGCGAGCGTTCTCCTGCTGGATCTGCTGCACGCGTTGCTGTTCCTGGCGCTGTTGCTCCTGCTGCCTCCAGTACTCGCGCTGCTGACGCTCGTATTCCATTTGTGCCGGCGTCTGGGCGACGCTGGCTCCGACACTGAACGCGAGTCCCAACGCACAGAGGGCCCGCGACGCCCGTCCGCTTGCGATTCCGCTAGCCAACACCGCTGATCGATTCATCGTTGCCTCTCCTTGTAAACGACCCCGGAATACATTTGGCGCTGCGTTGAGCCCCCGCGTTTCCGACAACTGCAACCGCACCGACCCATTTCGCAGATCGCATCTCCGGTCCCCCTTGGGCGGGACAAAAGATTCCGGCCGGCCCCGCCCCGATGTCAAGCCGTCGGCATTCCGAAAGCGATGGTGTCGGCGCCACGTCCCGGAGGGAACGTGACGATCAGCCTGATCGGCTGACGCGCGGGAAAATCTTGCTGCGCCGCGCCGGCGACCGGTATGGCCGCGATGAAGGTACCAGCGCCGATCCATGAATGAGTCATGTCTCCACCTATTCGAGCGATGCGGCTGCCACCGTGCATCCGGAGCGTCCCTTGTTCATTTGCTGAACCGTGCGCCCGCGACGATTCCTATGGGTAAACGATTGGCAGCAGGAGTAATCGGACACAGGACATAAGGATTGACCGCGCAATAGGGATTGAACGCCTTATTAAAGTCGAGTGTGGTGACGCCGTTCTGCGGCATCGGAGCCATCAGAAAACGTCCTCCGCCATAGGTCTGAACCCCGTTGGTCGCATCCTGGAAAATCACGAAGAGCTCATCATCCAGCACCAGCGTCTTCAGCTTCAGCACCTGGCCGCCCAATTGAAACGCCGCGTCGCCGGTCGACGCAAAGGTCTTGCTGGCATTCTCGAACGTCAGGGCCAGCGTGACCTCCTGTGGTTTTTCGTACGCGAGGAACTGGGCAACGACACGATAGGACGGATCGACGCGAAACCATGTCGTGCCCTTGAACGCGGCGATGGCAGGGTTGTTCGGATCCTCGATGTTCAGGTAGAAGTCATCCGCGATTCGGCGAACCGCGAGCGACAGCCCGCCCACCTTGATCTTCCCCGCTTCTGGCTTCGTCGCGAGCTCGGTTCGGCGGGTTATGGCTCGATCATCGATCAAAACCGAGGCATCACTCGCCGGCTCGAACTCGACCAACTCGCCGCGGCGCGCCAGCGTTCCAACAAACATCGGCGATGGCGCGGGAAGAGCGATTGCGCAGCCCGACCCAGAACCAAGGGTCGAGGTCCCCTCACGAATTTTGACGCGACCCACTATGTTCAGCCAGCCGCCGGTGCGAATGTCCGCGTCGAACTGGTGCCGGAATTTCTCGACGTCCGCGACATACTCAGCATCCGCCGGCCCCGCCGCGGTTGACAGGACCGGCCAAACCACTAGGGCCGCTAGCCATGCAAAGCGCCACATGACAAATCTCCCGAATTCACCCGATGGGCTTCTATCGTAATCGGCAGCCGTGCAGCCAGCGTGACTGCTTGGTATTCACGTGCCGTCGACCGACGTAATCGTTAGCGAAGAAAGCGGTTAAGGATCGCCATCGTCCATCCGACGAAACAAAATATTTTCGTTGGATTGCTATCAATCAATGCGTGAGCGGGAAGGCGGCCCCCCAGAAGGAGATTGAGCCTCGCGGCAGGCTAAGTCGAACGTTGTCCTCAAGCGCGAATCCTTCAAATCGCAAACTTTAGTCGCGCCGCGTAATGATGTCGGCAGAGCTGAAAGAAATGTTCTGCCGTTACTGCTCGATCAACCCCGCAACGATTGACCGACGATGCTCCTAGTGATGTTCTGGGAGAAGGACATTGAAGATCACATCGACTCTAGCGGCGTGTTGCGCGGTGTTCCTGACCGCAGCTGCGTTCGGCGCCCCGACCCCACTCAGGGCTTCGGCCCCGACAGTGGCTTCGCTCGAATCTCGCACCGACAGCGCCGGCACGACAACGTATTGGGGCAACGGCGCGAGTTACGAGATCGTCAAGCCGGGACTCACTGCATTCTTGATCCGACAAGCCAACGGGACCCTCACTGCACCCCTGATCAGAATTGTCTACGTCGGTGATCGCTGGATCAATCTGCAAACGGTAACGTTCACCGTGGGCGAACGGTCCTACGGGCCGTACGCTGATATCTACAGCAACCCGACGCGAATCGTCGCCGAACAATCCCTCAGGGTCGAAGCGCTGCTGTTCAGCGTCGACTCCGAGGAAAAATGGCGCATGGTCGACGCGATCGCCGAAGCCGAGGATCTCGGACGTCCCGTGATCGCGGTGTTCGACGGCGAAGTCGCGTACGGCATCGAACTTGATCGCGCCACTAAGCGTGCGACCGGTGACGTTCTGCGCGGATTTCGGGAAGCAGCGGTCGAGGTGCGTTAGTTGCGGGCAGCGCAATCGC
>JBDUCU010000236.1:0-2922 GCA_040003315.1 Burkholderiaceae bacterium
CAACGCCCCCGAGGGCTTCTGTAATGACAGCGCGCCCTCTCTCCTTTACTTCAAAGGTCACGACTAGCAGCCCGTGGTGTAAGTGGCGCCGGCCGACGAGTTGATAGCGGACGTGGTTAGTGACGTGAGCCCGCCGGGAACGGCTGTGATACCTCGATCGACGACGAGATCGCGGTGAGGCAGCGTCGGACGACGCGTATGAGCACCGATAACGTTACGAGGACGACTGCCACACGGCCCTGCAGGCCGCGCGGCGTGCCGACCCCGATCAGGCGACGCATGACAAGCCCGAGATTGAAGCCACCGGCATGAATCAGCAGGCGCTTCAAGATATTCGTGTGGCCCCGCAGATGCGTGCGGCGCATCCCCCCCGTGTCATAGAGATGCGCGAAGGAGCGTTCGATCCGCTCGCCGCGTTGGCGCATCAGCCGCCGCCCGCGTCGTCCCCGAATCCGGCGACGATTGCCATACACCGGCGCCTGGGCCTCAGGCTCCTCCGACCAGTCGCGTCGCCCCCGGTCCGGCTCCGCCACGTAGGAGCGAATGCCCACGACGTCGAGGTCAACCATCGTCTGATTACTGTGATACCCCTTATCGGCGATGATCTCTTCCAGCGACTGCGGCGCTGGCACGTCGGCCTGCGCGTCTTCGATCTGCTCGGCCGCCGCGATGGCCGTCTCCACGATCGTCGTCGTGTCGCCTTGATCGGCGCCCTGCAGTGTGACCGCGACAATGGCGCCCGTCTCCAGGTCCACCGCATGTTCGGCTTTGTGGGCCAGATGCGTGCGGCCATCTTTCATCTTGGCGACCTTCGCGTCGGGATCGTAAGGGTTCGTCCAGTCTTTGTTCGACGTCTTCTTCTTCCGCTTCCGGTCCAGTCGCGCCAAGTCCTCGCGCGTCGGGGTCTCGATGCCCGACGTCTTTGCGAGCCCCGTCAGAAACGCCTGATAGCTCTCCCCGGTGTCGCGCCGCACGATGCTGCGCATCGCCGCGTTCGCCTCGAGCGTGGTCGCGTCGATCGCGACCGTCTTCCCCTTCAGCAACTGCGCGTCGACGAGCCGTTCCTGCACCCACGTGAAGACGGCGCGGTGGGTCTCCAGGTCAATCAGACGCCGGGTTCGAGAAATCGTCGAATGATCGGGCGGGGCATCGTGCACTCCCAGGCCCAAAAAGCTGCGGACCGCCAACGAATCCGTCGCCCGCCAGGCGATGCCGCGTTCCGAGTCGATGCCCTCGAAGTAGCCGAGCAGCAACAACCGGAAATAACGACCGGGCGTCAGGCTCGGTCGTCCCATGACCGACGCGTAGAAGCCCTGACATTTCTTCTCCACGAACTGATCGAAGTGGTGAGCGTCCAGCAACGCATTCAACCGGGCGTAAAACGGATGGCCCGGCGACTTCGGCAAGTCCGCGGTGACGACCCACAACGGCGCTTGCTCACCGTCTCGAATGCCCATAGCCATGTGCGAACACTGTAGTGGAGCAACTCAGTTCTGGCTAATGATCGAATCAACAATGCTCGCGACGTGCACCGACAGCCCTACCTACGACTTTCACCACGGGCTGCTAGACACTTTCTAAGCGTGAGATCTTACGGCTTGAAGCAAGTTTTTCAGGCGGCAAGAGCAGCCTCCTCGTGAAGTTTGTGGATTTCGGCGTCGAGTTGATCCAGTGCGGCGCGTAAGGACCGGGGGAGGAGGTCGGCGTTTGGGAGCAGGGCGTTCCACTGGGGCCGGAGGATGCGGAGATAGAGCTTGCTGTAGAAGAACGCGACTTTGAGCCCGTAGCTGGTCGCGGTATAGCGGTGCGTCTTCGGAATGCGATGGATGAGTCCTTTGAGGCGGAGTCGCCGCAAGTCGTAGGTCATATGTGCGGCGGTGTAGCCCTTCCCGAGGAGGGCTTCGATCTGAGGTCGGAGGTCGCGATTGCGGAATCCCCGGGGGAGATGAGTGAAGCCGGCGATCGCCTGGAGGAGGGCCATGACGCGCGGGTCGCCGAAGCGCAGGGCGGACACGCGTTGCCCGGTTTCCACGGTCGGGCACTGGAGCCGGTCCAGCGCGTCTTGGGTCAGCACGCACTGATGACTGACGCGCTCCACTTCGAGCACCTTGCGATTGACGTGGTCCCCCAGGTCGCGCAGGTGGGCCAGGTTGGCGACGGCCTTGCGCACGTTGAAGTCCATCGGGTTGTTGATCGTGGTTTCGGTGCGAAGGGCGTGCTGCTCTTTGAAGTACTGCTTCACGTGCGACGACTTGTACTCGATGTGCAGGCTCGGGGCGACGCCATCGGTGATCACGCGCGTGCGATACCCGTACGGCGGCGGGGGTGTCGCGCGGGTGATCCGCCGAGGGAAGAGCAAGCGCACCCGGTCCGGTCGGCCCAGATCGAGGTTCTCGCGGATGACGGCTTCGAAGAAGTGCCGCCCCTGCACCGGACGCTCGAAGACCTGCGTAAGGCTGACCTCGAGCTGACTGATGGCGAGGCGATGGTCGTATCCCGCCGCGCGCTCGTCGGGGGTCATTGGCCATGGCAGCCGCTGCGACCAGCGGTCGAAGAAGGCCTGGACGTCGGCGGGGCCGAGCGCATCGCAGGCCGCCTGTAAGGCACCCGGGTCCGCGCAGGAGAGAAACCCGTTGTCGAGGCTCTCAAAGCGAATGTGATCGCGACGGAGGCGCTGCTTGACCCACTCATGGCCGTTGAGACAGAGCTTCACGGGATAGGGCAGGTAGGTGCCGATTTTGAGAAACGCCGGCCCCCAGTCGCGATCGTGCACGTAGAAGTAATAGTGGTTGACGGCGACGGATTGCCGCGAGAAATCAAACACCGGGGTGTGGCCGTGCCCCGGCCGCTGGTGCGCTTTGAACGATCGCATCTTCTCCTGCGCGACGCCGATGAACACGACGCCTTCAGGGGCGGTGAATC
>JBDUCU010000108.1:0-9772 GCA_040003315.1 Burkholderiaceae bacterium
TTACGAGCGGTCAAAGCGTTACGTTACCTACCCCGCCTCCCACCATGCTTAGACACTCAACGGATAACTCAATAACAGCGGGTTGCTCGATTACTTCGTCCTGCGCTTCGATAACTACTTCCATGGTTCCCTCCCGCGCGAAGGTACTTAGGCCCCGAATTGGACCAAAAGCTTGCGCTTATTGGCTCTAAACGGGATGAATCGGACGTGTAGCTTGTTTTACTGAGTTCATCCGATCTGCGGAAGTTAAATGCTTGTTGCTGAACAGTCAATGACTGCCTGGGCCGATGTGTTGCCGTTTGCGGACGCCACCGACCTGGCAGAACGCTTTGACCGGTTGAACGAGCGGTTACGTGATGCGCCAGTAACCGGAGATGGCTCGGAAATTTTTGATCTGGCGTGGGATGCCTTTTCAACGCTAGCGGGCGACCCTGCTACGGGTGCCCGCGCGATGTGTCTGCTAATGATTTCGCGGAACAAGTATCTCCGAGGACTCCCCTTTGACGGGATCGAGCCGGCAAACCAGGCCGTGGCCGTCGCTGAAAGAATTAACGACGACCTGCTCCTCGCAAAGTGCCTAAAGCTGTTAGGCCTGATGTATGCAGAAACAGGAAACTTCCCCGCGGCTATGACCTTCTTGACGCGAGCGTTGCCTATAGCCCGCCGCGCGCAAGACTCGGACCAAGAGTCTGGAATCTTTGCCAACCTAGGGCTAGCGCACCAGTACGCCGGCCAATTCAGTTTGGCGATTCCTTGTTACGAGCGTGCCGTGGAGGTAGCCGGCTCGGATGCCAAAGTCCGTTTGTCGCAGGTGGTACCCCTCGTGAACATAGCGATCGCTTCTCTGTACCTTCGAGATTTCTCGCGAGGATTGGCGGCCGCAGAGCGGGCGATCGAGCTGCTGGCGGACCCTCGTGACGATAGTGAGCGCATGACGCGCGGCACTATAGAGTTTGCTTACACGCGCCTTCTGCTCGAAGTTCGCAATATCCCGTTAGCGGTCGAACGCGCCAAGCTAGCCCGGCTCCACTCAAAGGGAGCCGGCGCCCTCGGCGAGTTGTACGCCGAGATGGCCCTCGGCCTAGCCGAGGTGCATGACCCGGCCACTTGCGACATCGGCCTCTCTAGGCTTCAGCGAGCGATCAACGACAGCCGGCGGGGCGTCCCCAGCGCTTTGCGGGACGCTCTGGCGACGATCGTCCGGGCTTACGAGGTCGCCAAACAGCCGAATAACGCCCTGGTATTCCAGGAGGAAGTTGTCCGCTTAAACCGCGACAGCCGAGTAAAAAATCTGCTGGAACATCACCATAGGCACGTTGTGCAGGTCAAGAAGGCGTTGGATGCGCGCGCCGAGGCTGCAATGGACCTACAGCAGCACGAGCTGCGGTTTCAGCGCTTCTCGATGCAGGATTTTGGCGAATTTACTCAGGTCTTGGAGCGCAACAGCGTCACTGTTGAGTTCCACGACGATGAAACCGGCGAGCATTGCTATCGGGTCGGGGCGATGGCACGCGAGCTTGCCCGCAAGATGGGCCTGGACGAGGAGTTATGCCAGCTGATCGACCTTTGCGCCCGTCTGCATGACGTTGGCAAGATCCGCATCCCGGAATCGATTCTTCTGAAGCCCGGTCGGTTCACCCCGGACGAGCGCGCGATCATGGAGCGGCACTGCGAGTTCGGGTGGGAGATCATCGGCGAAGGCGGGCTTGGCCAGCTCTTCGTGGCGCAGGAAATTGCGTTTAACCACCACGAGAAGTGGGATGGCAGCGGCTATCCGCGAAAAATTCGCGGCGAAATGATTCCCTTAAGCGCCCGCATCGTTGCGCTGTCGGACGTCTACGATGCTCTTACGCATCGGCGCAGCTACAAGGAAGCGTGGCCGATCGAAGATGCACTCCGCCACATCGGCGGCGAGTCCGGAAAACATTTCGACCCGCAGTTGACTGCGGTGTTTTTAGGGCTCGTCCCTGAGCTGCAAGCTCAGCATGGCAACCTCGACGCATTCCTCAGCGCCGAAGCGAAGAAGAACGACTTCATCATCAACCGCGCTCGCCTTGCGCGCGAACTGAACACCGATATCGCCGAGCTCGACGTTCGGCGCTAGCGTCACTCAATTCAAAGCGTTGGCGCTCCGCCTGCGTTGTTGCTCGAACAAGCACACGGCCGCAGCGGCGCTGACATTCAGCGACTCGATGCGAGGGTTGATCGAGATGCGCAGTCGTTGATCGGCAAGCGCCAGCGCGTCGGCACTCAAGCCCTGCCCTTCACCGCCAAACAGCCACAGAGTCGGTTGGCGTCCCCAATCGGTGGTGAATAGATCCACGCCGCGAGGCGCGTCTGCGGCAAGCACTTCTCCATCAAACGCCTTGCGCAACGCCTCCGGCTCGATCTGTTCGTGCACCTCGAGCACGAAATGCGCGCCCATTGCGGCTCGCATCACTTTCGGTGACCAGACCGCGGCGCATCCGGGGCCGGTGATCGCGTGCCGCACGCCGGCGGCCGCGGCGGTGCGCAATAGCGCGCCGACATTGCCAGGATCCTGCACGTTGTCGAGATAGATCGCGTCAGCGGAAATTCGTTGCGGCCATGGCGCCGTTGCGAATTCGATCTCCGCCAGCGCACCCGCGCCATGTTCGACCGGCGAAATGCTGTCGTACAGCGCTGGCGCGAGCTCGAGCGTTTTGACGCCCGGCTTGGCGCTCACTACTTGGGAAACGTCGAGCGCTTCGCTTGACTGCTCCTGGCCGCGCAGCACCAGTGTTCGAATCGGCACCTTCGCAGCCAGCGCTGCCTGCAGTAGGTGAACACCTTCGATCAGGGTGCGCTGCGCCTCGCGGCATGCGCGCGGCGACGTCGCGAATTGTTTGAGCCGGCGATAGATCGGATTGTCAGTCGAAGAGACACGCATCGTCTTCGGCCAGCAGGCGGACCGGCGCGAAGCTGCGCCTGTGCAGAATGCACGGGCCGAGTGCCTGCAGGCGATCGACGTGCTCGGGTGTGGCGTAGCCCATGTGCTGCGCGAATCCGTATCCGGGATGGATTGCATCGAACGCGCGCATCATGCGGTCGCGCGCGGTCTTGGCGAGGATCGATGCGGCGGAGATCGCGGGCTCGAGCGCATCGCCGGCGATGATTGCGCGTCCGGGAAACGGCAGCAGCGGCATCTGAGTGCCATCGACCAGCGCGTAGTGCGGCATCACCTTCAGTGCATCGACCGCGCGCCGCATTGCCAGCAGGCGCGCCTGCAGAATGTTGATCTTGTCGATCTCGTCAACGCTCGCCTCGGCAACCGCCCATGCGATTGCGCGTTCCTGAATGCGCTTGGCGAGCTGTTCGCGTCGATCGGGCCTGAGCACTTTGGAGTCGCGCAGCCCGTAGATGCGACGCTTCGGATCGAGTATCACCGCTGCGGCGACGACCGGCCCGGCCAGAGGACCGCAGCCCGCTTCATCGATACCGCAGATCAGGCCAGCGGCGAGCGCCGTCTGTTCGAACAGATCGCCGGTGGTGCCCTTGCGCCGGCGCAGCGTCAGGCGAAATGCGCGAACTTTCATTGCGCGACCTCGAAGATCGCGTCGGCGACCAGGCGCGCGGTGTCGCGCTTCAGCGCTCGATGCATGTCGGTAAACAGCGCCACCGTTGCCTCGCGGCGAGGGGCGTCATGCAACCAATCGAGTACGGCGCGTGCCAGCGCCGACGGTGTCGCAGCGTCCTGCAACAGCTCCGGAACGATGAATTTGCCGGCCAGAATGTTCGGTAGTCCCACATAGGGAATCGTACCTTTGCGCCGCATGATCGCCGCGGAGAGCGCGGGCATCTTGTACGAAATGACCATCGGCCGCTTGAAGAGCGCTGCCTCGAGTGTCGCGGTACCACTCGCGACCAGCACAACGTCCGACGCTTCGATGCAATCGTGCGAGCGGCCGTCGATCACGTGCACCTTCGCGGACAGCGCCGGGTGCCGCGCGATGATTCGATCGATTGCGGTGCGCAGGCTTCGATCGGCAGCGGCCAGCACGAACTGAATCGCAGGCATCTCCGCAGCCAGATGCGCCATCGCGGCGACGAAGACGGGGCCGATGTATCGCACTTCGGCCGCGCGCGAACCGGGAAGCACGGCGATCCATGCGCCCTCGCCTTTCAATCCCAGACGCGCGCGAGCTGCCGCCGCATCGGGCACCATCGGCACTATCGTTGCGAGCGGATGGCCAACGTACGCTGCGGGGATGCCGGCGTCGTCGTAAATTTTCTGCTCGAACGGGAACACGAGCAGCATGCGGTCAACTGCGCGCGCGATCTGCGGCAGCCGCTCGCTGCGCCAGGCCCAGACCGACGGGCTGACGAAGTGAACGGTGCGAACGCCTTCGTTGCGCAACTGCTCCTCCAGCCCCAGATTGAAGTCCGGCGCGTCGACGCCGACGAATACTTGCGGCTTCAGATCGAGCACACGCTTGCACAAAACCCGGCGCAACAGAAACAGGCGTGGAAGGTGGCGCAGCACTTCGACATAGCCGCGCACCGAAAGCTCGCGAACATGGTTCCATGCTTCGAACCCGGCGGCGATCATGCGGTCGCCGCCCACTCCGATGCAGTGCATGTCGGGAGCGCGGCGCATTACTTCAGCGATGACGGGCGCAGCCAGCATGTCTCCAGATGCTTCCCCGGCGACGAACGCTATCGAGCGTTCGACTCCCATCAGCTGCCTGGCGTCATCGGATGATGCCGCGCTGCGAACCCTGCACGAATTCCTTCAGCGCGTTGATGGCCGGCGCCGACGGCGGATTCTCATCGGCCAGCGCGGTCAGCGCAGCAACTGCGTCGGCCACACTCAGGCCATCGCGATACAGAATCTTGTAGGCGCGACGCAGGAGGTTGATCGTGTTTGCATCGAACCCGCGCCGCTTCAGGCCCTCGGAGTTGATTCCGTGCGGCTCGGCCGCGTTTCCGCTGCAGACCATATAGGGTGGAACATCGCGCAACACGATCGCGCCGCCTGCTGCCATCGCATGTGCGCCGATCGCGCAGAACTGGTGAATCGCCGACATTCCGCCAAGCACGACCCAATTGCCGAGCGTGACGTGCCCGGCCAGCGTCGCATTGTTGGCCAGGATCGTGTGGTCGCCGACGATGCAGTCATGCGCCACGTGCACCGACGCCATGATCCAGTTGTCGGAGCCGATACTGGTCACGCCTCCACCGCCTGCGGTGCCGACGCTGATGGTGCACGATTCACGCACCGTGTTGCCATCTCCAATCACGAGCTCGGTATCTTCGCCGGCGTATTTCTTGTCCTGCGGCTCGCCGCCGATCGCGCAGAAGGGAAAGAAGCGGTTGTTGCGCCCGATCGTGGTGCGACCGCCGATGACGACATGCGACGACAGTACGGTGCCGGCGCCGACAGTTACGCCGGGACCGATCACGCAATACGGGCCGACCTCGACAGTATCCGCAAGCTCGGCCGAAGGATCGATCAGCGCCGAGGGATGAGCGCGCAACTAGACGCCCTCGTGCTTCGGGGTTTTGTTTCGATAGGCACACATCAGTTCGGCCTCGGCCACCAGCGCGGAGTCGACCAGTGCGCGTGCCCGGAACTTTCCGACGCCGCGCATCACGCGAACCATCTCCACTTCGAGTCGCAGCTGATCGCCCGGAGTGACCGGCCGCTTGAATCGCGCGCCGTCGATGCCTGCGAAATAAAACAATGTGCCGTCGCCTTGCTGAAGGTTCAGTGTGGTGTAGGTCAGAATGGCAGCGGCCTGGGCGAGCGCCTCGATGATCAGCACGCCGGGCATTACAGGCAACCCAGGAAAATGCCCGACGAAGTACGGCTCGTTGATCGTCACGTTCTTCAACGCAACGATACGAACTCCTGATTCGATCTCGAGCACGCGATCGACCATTACAAACGGATAACGATGCGGCAGGGTTTGCAGAATCTGCTGGATGTCCATCACTTGGCTTCCCCGAGATTCGATTTTGCAGCATCGTGTTCGGACTCCAATTTACGCACGCGGCTGCGCAGTTCGGGCAAGTTCCTGACGACCGCGGCGGCGCGCTCCCACTCGCGATGTTTCATGATCGGGAAGAACGCCGTGTAGTGCCCCGCTTGGTCGACCGAGCTCGGAACCGGAGTCGCCGGTCCGATGCTGGTTCCGTCGGCGATCGAAAGATGGCCGCCGATCATCGCGGCACCACCGATCCGACAACCACGCCCAATCCTCGCACTGCCGGCGATGCCGACGCAAGCGGCGATCACTGTGTGGGCTCCGATCACGCAGTTATGCGCAATCTGAATCTGATTGTCGAGCTTGACGCCGTCTTCGACGATCGTGTCGCCCATCGCGCCGCGATCGATTGTTGTGTTGGCACCGATTTCGACGTCGTTGCCGATCACTACCGCTCCGACTTGCGGAATCTTGATCCAGCGGCCGTCGAGCGGCGCGAAGCCGAAGCCATCGCTGCCGATCACGGCACCACTATGAACGATGCAGCGCTGGCCGATCTGGCACCGATCGAGCACCGTAGCGTGTGGATAAATTCGGGTCTGGTCACCGATGACTGCGTGCGCACCCACAGTGACGCCTGACCCGATCCACACGTGCTCGCCGACAACTGAGTCGTCCTCGATCGTCGCGCCGTGGTCGACGCGCGCAGAGGCGTGAACGCGTGCGCGAGGCGAAACATGCGCACCTTGATGGATGCCGGGAGCAACGGCCGTGGTCGGATGCATTAGCTGGGCGGCAAACGCAAACCACGCATACGGCTCTTCGCACACGACGGCGGTTGGCAGCGCTTGCGACAGCGGCTGCATGGCAGCAAGCTCGGCTGCATTGAGCACGATCGCCCCTGCCTTGCTGGTCAGTGCGTCACTGCGATACATTGGATTGGCCAGGAACGCGAGGTGGCAGCGCGTCGCCGAAGAAAGTGCGGCGACGCTCGTCAGTTCGATGTCCGACGGGCCGACGAGCGTGGCCTCCAACCGGCCAGCGGACAGCTTGGAAACCGCGCTGCTGAGTTCGGCCAGCGACCAACTGACCGGGGTCATCTGCTTATCGTGAGCTGTTGAGCGCCTTCAGCACTCGCTCGGTGATATCGATGCGCGGATTGAAGTACACCGCTTCCTGCACGATCAGGTCGTACTTCTCCTGTTCGGCAATCTGCCGAATGATGCGATTGCTGCGCTCGACCAGACCCTGCATTTCTTCGTTGCGACGCTGGTTCAGATCCTCGCTCAGCTCGCGCCGCTTGCGCTGGAACTCGCGATCGAGCTCGGCCACTTCGCGCTGACGCCGGCTGCGATCCGTCTCGGTCAGCACCGGAGCATCTTTCTCGAAGCGCTCGACCGTCGTCTTCAGTCGCGCGCCCATGTCTTCCATTTCCTTCTGGCGCTTGGAGAACTCCCCTTCGAGCTTCTGCAGGGCCGCCCGGGCCGGTATCGATTCGCGCAGCAGCCGATCAGGATTGACGACGCCGATCTTAAACTCCTGCGCATAGGTCAAGGGCGTGGCCGCGAGCAGCGTGGCCGCACACGTCGCCCTGAGTAAGTTTCGCCACGTGCATTCCATCGTCATGCCTCCCACGAAGCAAATGATTTTCGCATATCAGCCTGCGGTCAGAACCCGGTGCCAATCTGGAACTGAAAACGCTGGGCCCGATCGGTCGGCTTCCGATGCAGCGGATACGCAAACGAAAGTTTGAGCGGACCGAGCGGCGATATCCACGCAACACCGAGTCCCACCGAATAACGCAGATTGCCGAGATCGATTTTCTCTCGGTCGTAAATCGGCCGGTTTCGATCGTTGACGACGATGTTGCCCGCCGCGTCGCGGCGCACCTCGAGTCCCCACACCTGACCACCGTCGGCGAATGCCAGCGCGCGCAATGTGCGATCGGCGCCCGGTATCGGCACGTAGGTTTCAACCGAAAAATTCAGGCGCCGATTGCCGCCAAGCGCGCTGTTGTCGACGTCGCGCGGGCCCAGACTACCCGTCTCGTACCCGCGCACGCTGCCAATGCCACCCGCGTAGTAGTTCTTGAAGAACGGGTACGGGTCGCCCGCGTAGCCGTTGCCGTAACCGATCTCCCCGTTGAACGCCAGCGTGACCCGCTGAAAGACCGGGAAGAACTGTTGAAACTGATAGTTCAGACGGTAGTACTGCAGATCCAGCCCCGGCAACCCGACCTCGCTGAAGGCTCGCTGGTACCGGCCGCGTGATGGAACCAGCAGATTGTCTCGATCGTCGCGTGACCAGCCGGTCGTCAGAGCCAGCGCCGTCGCGCTTCGCCCGAACTGTTCAACGTACTCGACATATCGGAGTGGAGAAAAAGGTGTCAAGTCGATCTTGGTGTTCTCATACCGCAGTCCGAAGTACACGCGATCGAACTCGGTAAATGGCACGCCGTAGACGACGCCACCCCCTCGGGTCGAATAGCCAACGCTCGACAGGCCCAGCTTTGCCAGATCGGATTTGCGGTCAAAGATTTCGATCGAGCGGCTGATTCCTTCCGCAGTCACATAAGGATCGGTGTGTGCGAGTGAGATCACGCGATTCGCCTTGCTGGTGTTGATCTCGAGCGAAAGCGCGTTGCCAGAGCCGAACAGATTCTGTTGCGCGATGCCGCCACTGAGCACGACGCCTTCCGAGCTCGAGTAGCCGGCACCGATCTGGATGTTGCCGGTTGCGCGCTCTTTCACCGTCACATTGACGTCAACCTGGTCGGGCGCCGATGGCACAGCGGGTGTCTCGACCGTGACTGTTTCGAAGAAACCCAGCCGATCGATCCGATCACGCGACAGCCGGACCCGGTCAGAGTCGAACCACGCGCTCTCGAACTGCCGCACTTCGCGCCGGATCACTTCATCGCGAGTGCGGTTGTTGCCGGCAATGTTGACGCGGCGGACGTAGACACGGCGCCCGGGGTCGACGACGATCGTAAATCCCACCTGCCGCTTTTCACGATCCGGCTCGGGATTGGGGTTGGCCGTGGCAAACGCGTAACCAAGAGTGCTCAAGCGATCGGTTACGCGCTTGGCCACGGCATTGATCCGCTCGGCGCTGAACACCTCGCCTGGCTTAATGTCCATCAATGGCTGCAACTCGTCGTCGAGCCCGAGCAGCTCGCCGGTCAGCTTGACGTTAGACACGGTGTAGCGATCGCCTTCGGAAACATTGATCGACACGAAAATGTCGCGTTTGTCAGGGCTGATCGACACCTGAACCGAATCGATCTTGAAATCGAGGTAGCCGCGGTTCAAGTAGTACGAGCGGACCGATTCAAGGTCGGCCGATAATTTCTGCCGTGCATACTGATCGCGCTTGGTGTACCACGACAGCCAGTTCGGTGTCGAAAGCTCCATCTGGGAGCGCAGCACGCCGTCGCTGAAGACAGTGTTGCCCGTAAATGTGATCGATCGAATACGAGAGATCTCGCCTTCGACGGCGGCGACCGAAACGTTGACGCGGTTGCGCTCGATTGGCGTCACCGTTGTCTTCACATCGACGCCGTACAGCCCACGAGTCAAATACTGGCGGCGCAGCTCCTGCTCGGCGCGGTCCAGCAATGAGCGATCAAAAATACGGCCTTCGGCAAGTCCCACCTCGCGCAACGACTTGAGAATTGTTTCCTTGTCGAACTCAGTGATGCCGGAAAGATCGACCGCAGCGATCGCCGGGCGCTCGTCGACGATCACGACCAGCACATCGCCGTCGACCTCCAGACGCACGTCCTTGAACAAGCCGCTTGCGTAGAGGGCGCGAATCGCCTGTGTGCC
>JBDUCU010000237.1:0-2912 GCA_040003315.1 Burkholderiaceae bacterium
TTGCAGCGATGAAGGCGCAAGGGGCTTAGCGCCTCTTTTTGCGCCGCAATCGGCCTCATCCGACCGTCTGCGCCTTCAGAATCGCACGCTGGCCTCGGCATCCGCACGAGAACGTATCGACCACCTCAGCGGCGATATTGGCGTTGCCGCCGCCAATCTGCCTCGGAACAAAAGTCCGCGAGGTGTTTCGGTGTTTCCACACGGGCTGGACCCGTTGCTGACGTTGGTCACAAGGAGAAGCGGACGTTCGTCAACTTCGCCTTGCGCCGTCGCGATAGCTTCGGCGTGCGCATATGTGCGCAGCGAGTTAGATCTTGGAGTCAGTAAGTCAGGTTTATTGCATTGCCAGAAATGCCTTGGCCTGAGCCAATTCGGGCCGCTCGGTATCGCGATCGGCGGACAAGGTCTGCAACTTCGTATAGTAGTCACCAGCAGCTTTGCGGTTGCCTGCGGCTTCGGCGGCGCGGGCAGCACCGTAAGTGGCACGGAAGCGGTTGGGGTCGTGCTTCAGCGACCGCTCAAACTCGATGAGTGCCTCTGCTGGCTGGTTGGTGGCGAGCAACATCTCGCCCAATAGCTCCCGCGACGGTACGACGTTACCCGGTGTGACGGGGTGCTTGTCGCTGGCTTCCTCGGCCTCCGCCGCGGCGCGCATCAGTCGTAACGCCTCCTCGTTGCGCTTCTCCGCCAGGGCAATCCAAGCATTGAGCGCGTTGATCTGGAAGTCTGTCTGGGCCGGCCAGTAGCCGATCCTGGCCGCCGTCATCGCGTCCTTCAGCACTTGGAGGCGCTCCATGTCCTTGCGCGCCGCCGCGACATCGCCCGTGCGCGCTGCGCCCAGGCCGCGGGCGTAGACGAGGATCGCTTCGGCTTGCGGAAACTTGTTCCAGGCCAGATCGCTCGGGCTGAGTTTCAGCGCCGAGGCCTCCTTCCAGTCGCCGCGCTCGAGCGCGTATCGCGCTGGAATCGCGGCAAACGCGTAGGCGGCGACGAAATTCTCCACGTTGATCTTGCGGATCGCGCCGACCTCATCCACGACCTGCTTCGCGGCCTTGTCCTGCGCCTGCTGAAGCTGGCCGAACACCCTGTAGTCCATCGCGTGCAAAGCATCGTAGGTGCCGACCCCCAGCGTCTTGTCGGAGAGCTCATTCTTCGCCGCCTGGTAGGAGACCCGGTTGCCCTCGACCATTTCCGGCCACAAGCCGACGCGAGAGAAGATGTGCGAAGGCATGTGCAGCGCATGCGGCACCGACGGCGCGATCCCGGAGTAGGCGCGAGCGAAGGGTAACCCCTTTTCGGCGAGATCGGCGTAGTCGTAGGTGTGAATCAGATAGTGAGCCACTCCCGGGTGATCGGGATATTTCTTGAACAGCGGTTCGAGGATGCCCGCAGCCTTGAGTTGATTGGCGTAGGTCTTGTCGGTGGGGAGCGCCGTGGCGTCCAGCACGAGCGCGTAGAGAATCTGCGCCTCATCGTCCTGCGGGTAGCGCGTCGCTACGCCCTCCATCGCCTTCTGGAATGCGACGGCACGCGGTCGGTGCTCGGTCGCTTCCCAATCCTTGAAGAACAAACCGAGCGCGGCGATGTAGTCGCGTTCACGTTCGGTCTTGGCGCCAATCCGCTGAGCGTCCGCCGCGGCGGTGGCCGCGGCCTGCATCGCCTTCGGGTTGGCTGGCCAGGCGAACGGATTACCCATCGACATGATCGCGATGCCCCAATCGGCCATGCCGCATTCGGGGTCGTGCTGCAGCACCTTCTGGAACGACTTGATCGCCGGATCGAACCAGAAGGAATGGAACAACGCCATGGCCCGGTTGAATTCCGTTTGCGCTGCGTCGTTGCATGACACGGGAAAGCTCACCCTACCAAGCTGCTCTGGTTTGCCGCTTGGCGGCACGTGGTTTTCATCCGCCCAGGCCCCGGAGGTTCCCGCGCCGAGCATCATGGCCAGCGCCCACGCAATTCGACTAGCATTTTTCATGTTCGACCTCCACCAAGATCGGCAAGCGCCGCGGCCAAGCACCAAGCATAGCCATTCGGCGACCGCCAATGCGAGATAGGTTGATCCTCGCGCGGATACCGGTCAACTACAGGCTCCGCTCGCCACAATGGTGGGTCAAGGCTCGGCTCCCATCGCGAACGAAGGACCGTTTTCGCTCTTTTCGGTTAGGATCGTCGCCTGCCCGATGGGCCGGTCGAAGAAACTGGTTTTCTGATTCCGCGGGGGCGTCGCGCCGAAGCCTGTCTTGCCGTGCACCGCTGCCTTCGCTTTCCTTACTTTTCCAGGGCTGACCCACTCAGCGCCGCCACCCGACCCGGACCTCGGGCTGGGTCGAGTGTCCGCTATGGAGCATGAATCGCTAAGGCCGCTCGTGGCCGAACTGCTACATGGTGACCGACTGAAATCGACCCGAAGCAGTCTATCCGGCTCGAGAGAAGCGGACGTTCACAATGGTCGCAGTGCGGCTAGAAGCGGCCGATCGTATCGGCATCGTTTAACGCTTTACTGAATCACCTCGTCCGCGCGTAGCAGCAGCGACTGCGGGAGCGTGAGACCGAGCGTCTTGGCGGTTTTGAGATTGATGATCAACTCGAACTTCGTCGGTCGCTCGACGAGGAGGTCGGCGGGCTTCGCACCCCTGAGGATCTTGTCCACGTACTCGGCGGCGCGTCCAACGAAATCGACCATGTTGACCGCATAGGCCATAAGCCCCCCCGCCTCGACGCTTTCCCGATAGCTCCACATCGTCGGTAGCTTGCTGTTCACCGCGAGTTCGGCGAGCCTCGTTCGGTGCACCAGGAACGTGGAACCGCCGGCAACCACCAGCCCCTCGGCCCGCTCTCGCGTCATTGCGGCGACCCGAGCTACTTCGTCACCAGGTTGGGCAGCCACAAGGAGAGCGCCGGCACAT
>JBDUCU010000238.1:0-2906 GCA_040003315.1 Burkholderiaceae bacterium
CCACATGGGCTGGCTGCGCGACCCCGCGCTCGCCCGCACCGACTATATCGGCACCATCGATGTCTCGGCCAACGACGCCAAGCTCTATCGCGCCGTGCCCTTCGAATGGCGGATCAACAGCACCGCAGGCTCGTTCACGGGCAAGGACACGGCCCATGTCCGCATCGACAGCTCCGGCGAAAAGACGATTCTCTGCGGCTGGCTCCGGCTCGACAAAGGCGGCACCTCGATCCGCGCCACGCGCTGGCTGAGCGAGGCCCATCTCAAGGTCGGCGATCTCAAGGTGACGGCGCTGTTCATCGCGCCCGTCGAGAAGACGCCGGGCGACGGCCTCAACGCCGGTTGCCTGCGCCTCGACGAGAACGTGCGGCCCGCGCAGGATGCACCGCTCAGCCTCGAAGGATCGCCGGTGCGCGAGTAAGCGAATTTCGAGGGCGTGGAGTTGTTTGTTGTTTAGCATCCGGTGTCATCCCGAGCGAAGCGCTGCGCTCGGGTTGCATCAAGTCCTCTCTAGGCCGTCACTAGCGGTATAGCCCCCGTCGACAGCGATCACCGCGCCATTCACATAATCGGACGCGGACGATGAGAGATATACGCACGTCCCGACGAGATCCGGCGCTTCGCCCCAGCGGCCAGCGGGAGTACGTCGTATTACGGACTGCTCGAAGGCAGTCCCACGCAATTCCTCGGTCATCTCGGTGAAGAACCAGCCGGGTACGATTGCGTTGACTTGGATGCCGAGTGGCGCCAGTTCGACCGCGGTGACCTTTGTCAGCCCGATCACCGCGTGCTTTGCCACCGTGTAGGCTACCTGCAGGCCCTTGCTGGGCGCGACCATGCCGTAGATGGACGATACGTTGACGATCTTGCCGGCGCCTTGTGACTTCATCCGCCGGGCCGCGTATTTCGTGCAAAGGAACGCTCCGGTCAGATTGGTATCGATGACGTGCTGCCACGTAGCAAGGTCGAGCTCCATCACCGAGGCGCGCTGCCCAACGCCGGCGTTGTTTACGAGGATGTCGATGCGGCCATACCGTTCAACCGTACCGGTCACCGAGCGTTCGACCGAGGCTTCGTCGGAAACGTCGAGTTCGAACGCGGCCGCAGAGGAACCCAGCAGCTCCAGAACGCGCTCATTGCGGTCAGCGCGCCGACCGCCAATCGCAACCAACGCCCCAGCATCGCGGAGCGCCAACGCCACTGCGCGGCCCAGGCCGCTGTTGGCTCCGGTAACAAGCGCGACCTTGCCGTCTAGAGAGAACGGATTGGCTGGCATTGCCACCGATCAGAAGAACGCAATGGTTCTGATCTCGATGCTTTCACGCATGGGCGCGTCGGGCGGGGTGTTGGGATCCTCGAATGCGCTGTGGCCGGTGAAACGAGCGCGCCCATCAGTCTCAGAATCGTAGGTTTTGAGAAGAATCACCTGATCCGGCGTCATGCGCGGAAAATACCACCAATGGTGCTGCGGGGAATGCCGAAGGACAAAAATCTCGCCGTCACGATCTCTGTACCGGAGCTTCATCGTAATGAAATCCTCAGCCGCTGAGGACGTGACGTCGCACACTGCGAGTGGACGCTCTTCCACCGTGCGCTTCAACGGCATCCAGAAATTGTAGAAGGCAACTCTGCCCTTCAGAAGCTCATCGGCTTCTTCCGGGAGGAGCTGGCGCACGCGCAGCGGCCCGGAATTCGGTGTGTAGTCGCAATGGACCAACATGACGGGGGCGCGCTGAGAGGTGGTAAGTTCGCTGGTCTGCTGTTTCTCGTTGGACTTGGCGCGGATCGTGTGATCGAAAATGATAACGCGTTTCGCACCGACCTCTCCTTTCACGAACTCGCTTACATCGCCGTAGAACTGCGCACGGATGGCGTTATTGTCGTCCCATAGCCGAAACGAAGAGCGGAATTCACCCAGCGCAAAACCCTCGCGGTTCAACAAAAAGGATCTCGCCCGATCCCACCCGTCATGGACCGTCATTTCGCGCGGATCGTCGCCGGGCGAGCGTGTCTTGGTACCCTGCGGCGGCTCATAAAAATAGATCTCCGGTGTAATGCCGGTGTCGCGCGTGTAGTTAAAGGTCGATCTGACGGTGGTCTGGCTTGTCATTTCGTCTTGCCCTTGCGGCGGAAAGGCCGGGACGCAGACTGCTCCCGAGGGCCAAATCGATTACGTCAGCTGCAGTGCCCGATTTACCGCGCCTTGCGTGTTCTGCCAGCAGGGTAGTTGCTCGATGTCCGCCATCCACCGTTTGAGATTTGGATGATTGTCGAGCGGCAGACGTTGCTGCTTGTGGACGTGCATGGGTGCCGCGACCGCAATATCGGCGATCGTCGGCGTGTCGCCCAGGAGCCATTTGGATTTCGCCAGCCGTGTGTCGAGAATATCGGCAAGCCGGTGCCAGTTCGGTGCTTCCTTGGCGATGATCGCTTCGTCCGGCTTGGCATTCATGAGCGGCTTGACCACGTATTCGACGAGATAGACATAGCAGCTCGGGAACCAGGTGGAACCTTCCCACAACAGCCAGCGGTTGACGTCGGCGCGGCGCTTGAGGTCCTTGGGATAATGCTTGTCAGAGCCGCCCAAATCGGCCGCGTACTGGAGGATCGCGTTTGATTCCGAAAGCGCGAAATCGCCATCCATCGCTGCCGGTAGTGCCCCGTTCGGATTGATCGCAAGAAATTCGGGCTTCTTGTGGGCGCCGGTGAAGTAGTCAACGTGGTTGACCTCATACTTCGTACCGAGCAGGTCCAACCCCGCCAGCACCTTGCGGCAGTTGACGGTGCACGGGTCGAGATAAAGCTGCAGCATGAGTTATCCTCCCTAAGTCCGGCCTCTCGTTGCGCTTTTGCGATCCAGCTTTATAGCATCGCGGCGCAGAAAACAAAGCTACGAACAGTGCTCC
>JBDUCU010000239.1:0-2901 GCA_040003315.1 Burkholderiaceae bacterium
GACGCCAATATTTTGCGAGCGCGTTGCTGAAGCGCCCGATAGGAATGCTCCCATTCAGCGGGTCGCGGCTTGGTCCAAGCGAGCTGGTATGCGATCGCTTCGAGTGCGTCCATCTTGGTCCGTGCGCTCGTTAACTGCACTAACGCATCCTCGTGCTCGGAGGCGTAAACAAATTCTACCTTGCGGTCTTGGCAAACTCCAATGTAGTTTGCGGAGCCTCTATTTTTCCGCATCCGATGCACTGCCAGGCCTTCACGCGATGGGTCATGGCAATCTCCCGCACCCGACCGGCAGCGAACGTGGGCGTGTCCAAGTCACTCGTTTAGCCGGACTTCGACGTTCTGGATGCCATCGATGGGGGCCATCTGCATGTGTCGAACTGTGCCGATCTCAATACATGCGTAACGCGCCCGCGCCAACTGACATTATCGGCGATTTCAGCTTAGCGCGGGAGCGATTGACGCGACATTGACGTGCATCAATGCCAGGCATGACCAAGCACGTTAAATTCTCTTCATGGAGCCGAAATTTGTTCGTTCGTACTGCGATCAATCGAGGAAGTTGAGAGATACGCGATGACGACTGCGTCTCATCGCAATGCCGATAGTCGACCAAGCCTGCTTCTCGTTGACGAAGACATCACCTTGTGCGAAGTCCTCGCGAGGGCGCTCACTGCCCGCGGGTTTCAGGTGCGAGTCACGCATACCGCCAAGCAAGCGTCGCGGCTCGTCGATGACGATCCGCCGCAATATGCGGTAGTCGCGCTCAAGTTGCCTGATGCTTCGGGGCTGAAGCTTGTCTCGGCGCTCCTCGCGCTCTATCCACACATGCGCATCGTGGTCCTGACCGGCTATCCCAGCATACGGACCGCGGTCGAGGCTATCAAGCTTGGCGCGACTGACTATCTGGCTAAGCCGGCAAACGCCGACGAGATAGTCTCGGCGCTTCACCGCGATCGCGGGAACGACAGCGTCCCCCTTGGCAGGAAGCAGATGTCGGTACATCGAGCAGAGTGGGAATACATCAGCCACGTGCTGCGCGAGAATAACAGTAATATTTCGGCAAGCGCGCGAGCGCTGTCGATGGACCGGCGTACGTTGCAACGCAAGCTGCGCAAGCGTCCTCCTGGCGACTGAACCTGCACGTCGGGTCCGGCGCGTCGCGCCACCCTCAGCCGGCCCGGGGCACGGTTCGGACGGCCATAACGCGTACACGGGCAAGAACCTGTGGCGCGACGCGCGGTCCGCAGCAGCGGCGGTCACCGTTGGAGCAACGGCAGGCTAAGGTACAGCCGGCGCGTAAGCGCAAAGAGAACACTACTTCGATTGCACGTAGGCCGCGACCGCCTGGATTTCTGCCGGCGCGAGGTCCTTGACGATGCCGTGCATCACCGGCGCGGCGCGAACGAGCGACTGGATGTAGTTCAGCTGTTTGACCACGTACTTGGCGTGCTGGCCGGCGAGACGCGGAAAGTCGGCAACGCCCGCCCCATCTGCGCCGTGGCATGCCATGCACGCCGGAATACTGCGCTCGGGGACGCCCTTGTCGAACAACTCCTTGCCCTTGGCGACGAGCGACGCGTCATCGCTGCGGCCGCGGGCGGCCGGCTGAGCCGCGTAGTAGGCAGCGATGCCGCCAATAATCGCCTCGTCGAGATTGCCTGCGATCCCCCACATGAAATCGTGGGCGTCTTTCTCGGCGCGCGTTCTCTTCCGGAATGCGTCGATCTGCGCTTCCAGATAGCCCTTGCGTTGTGCCGCAAGGATGGGAAATTCGGGCGAGGTGCTGATCCCACGCGGACCGTGGCATGTCGAGCAGAGGTTGACCGCCTTTTCCTCCGCCGCTTTCTGGATTTCCGCCGCCTTGTTCTGAGCATCTACCGCAGTAACCGCGCCCGCCAAAAGCATTGCGGCGAGCGCCACGTGTTTGCGATTCATAGCAGAGTCTCCCAACTTGTCACCCATGCGACCTGCAGGGCCGGGCAATCGGCGCCGGCTTCATGATCGTTCAAAACGCGACCCATACATTGAAGAACGCGGTGTTGTTGTCTCGCGCGTTGCGGCCGTTGCCATCGAAATTGATCGACGCTCCGTTGAATTTGTTGTACGCGGTGTACTGCAACATCAAGCGGATGTTCTGAATCGGCAGATAGTCGAGCTCGACAATGTAGCCGCGGCTGTCCGGTTTCATCGCATTTCCGTTCGGATCCATGCCGTAGAGCCCGCTATCCGCGCTGCCAGTCGTGGAGAAGTAGGCAAGCGTCCCGCCGTACTTGCGGTCGTTGTAGTACGTCGCCTTCGCCTTGAACGTATGCAGCTTGTCGGTCGGATTCGCTGGCGTCGGGCCAGCGCCGATACCCGCTCCGGTCTCGGTGGTCGCCGGGAAGCTCGCGTTGTACGACTGCTTCTCGTCGATGTACGTCACCTGCGCCGTAAAGGTGTGAGGGTCAGTGATGTACTGGTATTGCGCGTCGATGGCAATGTCGCGGAAACGATCCGTCGGCGTCGAGGTGTCGAAGTTGCTCGGATAGCGATCGGCAACCATGCCGTAAGTGCCCACCATGATCGAGTTCGGGCCCCAGTCCTGGCTGTAGGCGAAGCGCCAATACGGGTTGTAACCCTTGAGTGCGGCCACACCGCCATCCGTGTGGATGTCCTGCCCCTGCCGCAAGATGGAAAACGCGCCGTCCGCAGTCCGGTAAAACGAAACTTCGCCGTACAGCGATTTCTTCCAGAACAGATATCCGCCCAGGCCTGCCACTTGCTGCGCTAGGCCGCCGTCGATGAGCGTGGCGGCAGCAGGCGTGCTCGCCAGCGGCGAGGTGGTGTATGGAAACCCGAACGCCGGGGTGCTATTCCAGACATCTTGTGACGTCGGGTTGTTGTGTAGCGTTGCACCATA
>JBDUCU010000240.1:0-2900 GCA_040003315.1 Burkholderiaceae bacterium
CCGGACGAAGCGTCGCGCTTTCTAGCCCAAGCCGGGTTTGGCGCTACGGATGCGGACATCACGTCGGTTCAGACGCTTGGCTACGCAGGCTGGATCGATGCGCAGTTCACCGCGCCGACAGCACAGTCGCACTGGGACTGGCTGCACGCGAAGGGCTACGACGCGCTGATCTACAAAAATTCCCAGGCGGGTCTTGATTCCACGCTGTGGCGCAAGCTGATGAATTCGCCGGACATTCTGCGGCAACGCATCGTGCTCGCGCTCACCGAGCTGTTCGTGGTTTCACCGTCCGGCATTCCGGTTAGTTGGAAGCAGTTCGCGTGCGCCGCCTACATGGACATGCTGGAAGCGAACTGTTTCGGCAATTTCCGCGCGCTGCTCGAAGCAGTCACGCTCTCCTCCGCGATGGGGGTATTCCTGAACATGCGCGGCAACCAGAAGGAAGATCCTCGGACCGGTCGCGTGCCCGATGAAAATTATGCCCGCGAAGTGATGCAGCTCCTCACCATCGGACTCCATCAGCTCAAGCTTGACGGCACCGTAAAGACCGACGCGAGTGGCAAGCCCATTGAAACGTATGACCAGAGCTCCATCGCCGGCCTCGCGAAAGTCTTCACCGGCTGGGATTTCACGAGCTACCACGCGGACACGCCCGATCATATGCGTTTGCCGATGAGCCTCATCGCCTCGCGCCATTCCACGTCGAGCAAGAGCTTTCTCGGGGTCACGGTTCCCACCGGACTCACTGGCGTGCAGGAGCTCAAGTTCGCGCTCGATACCATCTTCAACCACCCGAACGTCGGACCCTTCGTCGGCAAGCAGTTGATCGAACGCTTGGTCACCAGCAACCCCAGCACCTTTTACGTTGGCCGCGTCGCAGCGGCTTTCAACGACAACGGAAGCGGCGTGCGCGGCGACATGAAGGCCGTGATCAGGGCGGTGCTACTTGACGGCGAAGCGCGCACCGTTTTCCCATCGGCCACGGCGGGCAAGCTGCGCGAGCCCATGATTCGCCTGGTGCAATGGGCGCGGACGTTCAAAGCCACTTCGCCCACCGATGCGTGGAACATTGGCGACACCAGCGATCCCGCGAAGAAACTCGGCCAGAGTCCTCTACGTTCGCCCTCGGTGTTCAATTTTTTCCGACCGGGTTATGTACCGCCGAACACAGTGCTGGCGCAGCAACAGCTTGTGGCGCCGGAATTTCAAATATTGAACGAGAGCACGGTCGTCAGTTACGTCAACTACATGCAGACCGTGATCAATACGGGAGCGGGTGAAGTTGCCAGCAGTTATGCCGACGAACTCGCGCTCGCGGCCAATGCCGGCAACCTCGTGAATCGCTACAACGTGCTGCTTGCCGGGGGCCAACTCAGCGCGGCCGCGCAGAGCACGATTCAGAACGCGATCTCAGCTATTTCGGGTTCGACCGATGCCGGTAAGCGTACGCGGGTCACGGCTGCCGTCCTGCTGGTGATGTCGGCGCCCGACTATCTCGTGCAGAAATAAGGAGAGCACCGTGTCGATCAAGAGCATTCAACGCCGCGAATTCCTGAAACGGACCTCTGCGCTGTCGATGGCCGGAGCGGCCACACCGTGGGCTCTCAATCTTGCTGCCATCGGCGAGGCCGCGGCGCAAGGCACCGTCGCCGACTACAAAGCACTGGTCTGCGTCTTTCTCTACGGTGGCAATGATTACGGCAACACGCTCGTCCCGTACGACACCTTGAACTACAACGCCTACCAGACCATCCGCTCGTCGATCGCGCTGCCTCAAGCCTCGCTCGCCAACACGGTGCTCGCGCCGGACATAGCGCTACCCAACGCGCGGCAAATGGCCTTCGCGCCGGAGCTCACACCAATGAAGGCCCTGTTTGACCAGGGGACGCTTGGCGTGCTGCTCAATGTCGGCACGCTGATCGCGCCAACCACGCTAGCTCAATACAACGCCAAATCGGTGCCGTTGCCACCCAAGCTCTTCTCGCACAACGACCAGCAATCGTTCTGGCAATCGTCGTCGCCCGAGGGAGCAACCTCCGGATGGGGAGGTCGACTCGGAGATCTCATGCTCTCCGGCAACGGCAAAAGCACATTCACCTGCGTTTCGGTGACCGGCAACGCCGTCTACCTTGCCGGCCATACGGCCGTGCAATACCAGGTCAGCACCGGTGGGTCCATTGCGCTCAAGGCGACCAACTCGAAGATCTACGGATCGCAGGCCGTATCCGATGCACTACGCTCGCTCTCGACGGTGCCCTACGCCAACGCATTGGCGAACGAATACGTGCGGGTGATGAATCGGTCAATCGACGCCAACGCCGTGCTGAACGGCGCCCTGGCCGGGCAGACTCCGTTGCAGACCGTCTTCGACCCGACCAATCCGCTGGCGATGCAACTGCAGATGGTCGCGCGGATGATCGCCGTGCGAAATGTCGTGGGCGCAAGACGACAGGTGTTCTTCGTCTCGCTCGGTGGATTCGACAATCACGATTTCCTGCCGACGCAACACCCGAAGTTGCTCAGTCAGCTCGGAAGCGCCATGTCCAGTTTTTATTCCGCCACCGCGGAGCTTGGTGTCGCCTCCAATGTCACCTCGTTCACCGGTTCCGATTTCGGGCGCACGCTCTCGTCCAATGGCGACGGCTCGGATCATGGATGGGGCAGCCACCACGTCGTCATGGGGGGCGCGGTAAGGGGGCGCAGTTTTTGGGGAACGCTGCCGGCGACCGCGGTCAATGGACCCGACGATGTCGGGCAGGGTCGGTTGCTGCCGACTACCTCGGTCGATCAGCTCGGCGCGGAGCTCGCGCTGTGGTTCGGCGTTTCACCCGCCGATCTCCCGACCGTGCTACCCAACGCCGGCAACTTCAATTTGGGTGGGTTGCGGATATTCGGCTGAA
>JBDUCU010000241.1:0-2899 GCA_040003315.1 Burkholderiaceae bacterium
CCTCCGGCTTTTTCTTGCTCATCGCGCGCCGTAACAGGTCGGCTGACCCGAGCGAGTAACCGCCGGCCACCTGCGCGATTCGCATCACCTGCTCCTGATAGACCATCACGCCGTACGTTTCCGACAGGATGGGCGCGATCGATGGATGCAGGTATTCCACTTTGTGCCGCCCGAGCTTGCGGTCGACGTACTCCGGAATCAGATCCATCGGGCCGGGGCGATACAAGGCGTTGAGTGCGATCAGGTCTTCGAGGCGATCGGGGCGCGCTCTTTTCAACAATTCACGCATCCCACGCGACTCAAACTGAAATATCGCGGTCGTCGCGCCGCGCTTGAAAATGTCGTATGTCGCCGCGTCGTCGAGCGGCAGCGTATCGAGCTCGAGCGCAAAGGTTGGATAGAGCTGACGGACATACTTCAGCGTCAGATCGAGGATCGTCAGCGTGGTCAGACCGAGAAAGTCGAACTTCACCAACCCGATTGCTTCGACGTCGTCCTTGTCGTACTGGCTGATCACGCCCTCGGTGCCCTGCGCGCAATAAAGCGGAGTGAAGTCGGTGAGTTTCCCGGGTGCGATCAGCACACCGCCGGCGTGCATGCCGACGTTGCGCGTCAAGCCTTCGAGTGGCCTTGCCAGCGCGATCAACTCCTGAATCTCCTCATCGGCCGCGACGGCATCGGCGAACGCGGGCTCGTGCGCCAGCGCCCGCTCGAGCGTCCACGGGTCGGCCGGGTTGTGCGGAATCAGCTTCGAAAGCTGGTCGCACTTTGTATAGGGCAGATCGAGCACTCGGCCGGCGTCGCGCACTACAGCTTTCGCTCCGAGTGTGCCGAACGTTGCAATTTGAGACACCGCGTCGTGACCGTACTTGCGTTTGACGTAGTCGATCACGCGATCGCGATTGTCCTGACAAAAGTCGATATCGAAGTCGGGCATCGAGACGCGCTCGGGGTTCAGAAAGCGCTCGAACAGCAACCCGTACTGCATCGGATCGAGATCGGTGATGCGCAGCGCATACGCCACCAGCGACCCGGCGCCGGAGCCTCGGCCGGGCCCCACCGGTATGCCGTTGCTCTTGGCCCAGTTGATGAAGTCGGCCACGATCAGGAAGTAGCCGGAGTAACCCATCTTCGCGATCGTCGACAGTTCGAGGTCGAGCCGTGCTACGTAATCGGGCCGCCGTTCCGAGCGCACTCGCTCGTCGGCATAGAGCTTCGCAAGACGCCGATCGAGTCCAATCGATGCGAGTGCACAACAGTGATCGTCGAGCGTGACTCCTGCAGGCGTTGGAAACTTAGGCAGACGCGCGGTGCCGAGCTCAAGCGTCAGATTGCATCGCCGCGCGATCTGCACCGAATTCGCCAATGCCACCGGCACGTCGGCAAATAGCTCCGCCATTTCGGCCTGTGTCTTGAAATACTGCTCGGGCGTGTAGCGTTTCGGGCGGCGTACATCGTTCAGCGTCGACCCCTCTGCGATACACACGCGCGCCTCGTGAGCTCGGAAATCCGAGCGCTCGAGAAACTGGATCGGATGCGTGGCCACCACCGGCAACCGCAGCCGCGCGGCCATCACGAGGGCAGCCTTGGTGTGGGCAGCATCGCGCGCATCGCCGGTCCGCTGCAACTCAAGATAAAACCGATCGTTAAATATCGATGCCAATCGGAGTGCAGCCAGCTCGGCTGAATCCTGCTTGCCCGCCATCAGAGACACACCGACCGCCCCGTAGCGGGCGCCCGAAAGGGCAATCAAGCCTTTGGCGAGCGCTGCGCCGCTCTGCTCGAACCAATCGATGCGCACTTCGGCGCGGTTCCGGTGCGGATTTTCAAGGTACGCACGCGTGATCAGTTCGCACAGGTTCAGATACCCCTGGCGATCCTGAACCAGCACCGCCAGTCGCGTCGGATTGTCACGCTCCTGATCGTTCGTGACCCATAGATCGCAGCCGATGATCGGCTTGACGCCACGCCTGCGCGCCGATGAATAAAAACGTACAGCACCGAACAAATTCGCACTGTCGGTCAGCGCCAGCGCACCCTGCTGATCCGCCGCCGCCTTTGCAATCGCCTGGTCGATGCGGACGATGCCGTCGACAACCGAGAATTCCGAATGCAGGCGAAGATGGACGAACTGCGTGCTGATCATTGATCCGATTTTGCCATCGCGTCGGCGTCGAAACTGTGGATAACTGAGCGTTGACGCTCAGAATGCGCAGCAATAACGTGAACTGCGAGCCGCTCGTCAGTTGATCTGAGTTCCCGCATTTGCGCCGGACGTCGCCGCGATACGCTTGGAACGACCCGAATAAGCCTTTGCCAAAGCTTTTTGTCAGCCGTATCGAACGGCTATCGTTATCAGAATGGCGGCAATAAGGTCGCCAAAGGAGACAGCATGCTCCGATTGATCTTTGCCGTATGCCTGGCTGCTGCGCCGTTGGTCGCCGGTAGTCAGTCGATGATCTACAAAATTCAGATGCCCGACGGCAGCGTGATGTTCAGCGACACGGTGCCGAGCGGAGGAAAAGTACTCGAGGAGCGCGAAGCGAAGAGCACCCCGCGCGTCACGACGCTTCCCAGTCAACCAGGGAAGGCGGGTGCATCGTCCCCCGGCATCGTAAGGCCGGGGGCGATCCCTGGAGCAACGACGCGGCCAGCAAACCCGAATGCGACGCCTGGCGATGCGGTCGTCAGCGTCAGTGCAGCAGAGCGCGATCTTGCGTTGGCGCGGCGCAAGCTCGAAGTCGGCCGCGAGCCATTGCCGGGTGAGCGGCGCGGTCTGGCCGGTGGTGGCAGCCGACTGACGCCTGAATACGAGGCGCGCGTCGCGGGCATGGAGCGCGATGTGGCCACCGCCGAAGCCAGGCTAAAGCGCGCGTACGAAGCACGATAGCGGCACGAT
>JBDUCU010000109.1:0-9709 GCA_040003315.1 Burkholderiaceae bacterium
GAAATACAGCACGTAGCGACCGACGATGAAAAGCAGGCAGAAGTAGAAAACCGCAGCGATCGACTTCAGATTCCATACCCGAGTAAAGGCCGATCGAGCCACGGATGGAGGCCGACGCTGGGCCGGCATAAAGTCGGAGACCGCCATAGTCGCATTTTGCGAGCAACCCGCAACCGTCGCAATGCCTGGCGACGAAGCGCGGGCGAGGTGGCGCGAAACCGGGGTGGTGGCGACGAAGCTCGCTTCGCAGGGGCGCTGCAGCCACAGGCTCGCCGACCGCAAGTCGTGCGTCTCATACCTATAATCATCGGCATGGCTGCAAGGGGAAGGGCGAGCAGTGGCGCGCAACGCGGATCCGACGGCGTCTGGGTGCGGTCGCGCGGCGCCGGCGCGACGGACGAGGGCGACGATCGACTGGCAAGGTTGCTAGCAGAAGCTGGCTGGATCATCGGCGCCGTCGCCGCGATCTCTCTCTTTGCAATTCTGGCGAGTTTCAACAGCAACGATCCGGCGTTTTCGCACACCGCGGGCGCGACCGGAGTGGCCAATGTCGGCGGACGCGTCGGGGCGTGGCTCGCCGACATCGTGCTGGTGTTGTTCGGCCATTCTGCCTATCTGCTGGTATTTGGCTTGGCCATCACCGTGCTGCGCGGATTTCGCAAGCTGCATCGCGTCGATCAGGGCGATCCGCTCAACGACGACCTTCCGGCCTACGCGCACGGGATCGGTTTCGCGTTGCTGCTATTCGATGCGATGAGCTTGGAGGCACTGCGGTTTCACACTTTCAGTGCAGCGCTGCCCGAAGTTGCCGGCGGAATTGTGGGTAGCGCTGTTGCCCAGTTCATGCGGACAGGCCTCGGCTTTACCGGCGCCACGGTGGTCATGCTGGTGTCGATTGCGATCGGGCTGTCGCTCTTTCTCGATTTCTCGTGGCTCGCCGTCGCCGAACGATGCGGTGGATTTCTGGAGGGTTTCTCGCGCCGCGCAAGGCGCAAGCGCGAGGAAGCCGAGGATCGCGCAATCGGCGAAGCCGCGGTCAAGGTTCGCGAAGCGGCGCTCAGTGACGAGCGCGAGCGTATCGAGGAATCGCCGCCGGTCTACATCGAACGCACCCCGGCGCATGTAAAACCGTCGGAACGCAAACAGAAGGAAAAGCAAGTTCCGCTGTTTGCCGAGATGGCCGACGCGCGGTTGCCCCCGCTCGATCTGCTCGATGAGCCGCCGCCGAATGTAGAAGCTATTTCGACCGAGACGCTCGAATTCACGTCGAGGCTGATCGAGAAGAAGTTGCGCGACTTCAACGTCGAGGCCGTTGTCGTCGCGGCGTATCCCGGCCCGGTCATCACGCGCTACGAGATCGAGCCTGCAATCGGCGTCAAGGGCAGCCAGATCGTCAATCTGGCGAAGGACCTGGCACGCGCGCTGTCATTGGTGTCGATCCGAGTCGTAGAGACCATTCCCGGCAAGAATGTGATGGGGCTCGAGCTGCCAAACCCCCGGCGGCAAGTAGTCAAGCTGACCGAAATTCTCGGATCGGTCGTTTACAACGAAAGTCAGTCGTTGCTGACACTGGGACTCGGCAAGGACATTTCGGGCAAGCCGGTGGTGGTCGACCTTGCGCGGATGCCGCATCTGCTGGTCGCGGGCACCACCGGGTCCGGCAAGTCGGTGGGGATCAACGCGATGATCCTGTCGATTCTCTACAAGGCCGATCCGTCGCAGGTGCGGATGATCCTGATCGATCCGAAGATGCTCGAGCTCTCGGTGTACGAGGGCATTCCGCATTTGCTGGCGCCGGTGGTGACCGATATGCGGGAAGCGGGCAACGCGTTGCAGTGGTGTGTGACCGAGATGGACAAGCGATATCGGCTGTTGAGCAAACTCGGAGTGCGCAGTCTGACCAGCTATAACCAGAAGATTGCCGACGCTCGCGCCAAAGGCGAGTTCATCGCAAATCCTTTTTCACTGACGCCCTCATTGAAGTTCGATGATCAACCCGAGCCGCTCGATACGCTGCCGATGATCGTGGTAGTGATCGACGAGTTGGCCGACCTGATGATGGTGTCGAGTAAGAAGGTCGAAGAGCTGATTGCGCGGATCGCGCAGAAGGCGCGCGCGTCCGGCATGCATCTGATTCTGGCGACGCAGCGTCCCTCGGTGGATGTCATCACCGGGCTGATCAAGGCCAATATTCCGGCTCGCATCTCGTATCAGGTCTCGAGCCGCGTCGACTCGCGCACCATCCTCGATCAGATGGGTTCGGAATCGCTGCTCGGCCAGGGCGACATGCTGTATCTCGCGCCCGGCACCGGACTGCCGACGCGGGTGCACGGTGCGTTTGTGTCCGACGCCGAGGTCCATCGCGTGGTGGATGTCTTGAAATCGCGCGCCGTGCCCCAGTACGTCGAGGGTTTACTCGAGGCTCCGGATGCGAACGGAGAGGGCGCCGAAGGCGAAGCCGGTAAATCCGGTGTCTACGCAAACGAAGCCGATCCGTTATACGACCAGGCGGTCGAGATTGTGTTGAAAAACCGCCGCGCGTCGATTTCGCTGGTGCAGCGGCACCTTCGCATCGGCTACAACCGGGCGGCGCGCTTGCTGGAAGATATGGAGCGAGCTGGAATGGTGTCCGTGATGCAAAGCAATGGCAATCGCGAGATTCTGGTTCCGGTGCGCGAAAACTGATTGCCCTTTCCTAGGAGTTCGATGTTGAAATTATTGCGGCTCAGTCTCGCGGCCGCCTGCCTTTTCGCCTCTCCTGCGCACGCGTCCGCGCTGGATCAGTTGCGCAGCTTCTTGACGCAGACGCAAAGCGCGCGCGGCGATTTCGCGCAGGGAGTCACGCCGCGCGCGGGTGCGAAGCCGCCGCCCGCCGCGACGGGTCAATTCATTTTTCAACGCCCCGGCAAGTTCCGCTGGGTGTACGAAAAACCGTATCAGCAGCTGATCGTTGCTGATGGCCAGCGCCTGGTGATGTTCGACAAGGACCTGAATCAGGCCACCGTCAAGAAGTTGCAGTCTTCATTGCCGTCGAGCCCTGCGTCAATTTTGTTTGGATCGAATGACTTTGAAAGGGAATTTGAAATTGCCGACGGCGGCGCGCGCGACGGGCTTGAATGGATCATTGCCAAACCGCGCGCGAAGGATACGACGTTCGAGCGCATCGAGATCGGTTTTCGTGAAGGATTGCCGGCAGCAATGCTGCTGGCTGACAGCTTCGGTCAAATGACGCAGCTGACGTTTTCGAAGGTTGAGCGCAACCCGAAGCTCGATGCCGATGTCTTTCGATTTACGCCGCCGAAGGGCGCCGACGTACTGGAAGACAAGTAACTTCCAACGCGGCGATTTATCGCCGAGCGAGGTCGGGTTCAAAAAAAATCCACCGCGCTTGCGGAAATCTTGATTGCAGAGACTGCTCGACGCGATTGATCGCTGCGATCAGCGCGTCGGCGCTCGCCATCGTCACCATTTCGGCGCGCACCGAGACGATCAGGCGATCGCCCCACTGCAGCGTTATCAGCCGCAGCAGTGTCTTGACCTCAGGCTGCTGTCTAATGTGATGTTCGATTGCTCTGCGCAACGCCGGCTCCGCCGATTCGCCGACGATCATCGCCTTGATTTCCCACGTGACCGTGAGCGCGACGATCACGAGCAGCACGCCGATGGCGATTGAACCGAGCGCATCGAACATCGGATTGCCGGTCCACATGGCCACCAGCACCGCAACGAACGCGAACACCAGGCCGCCCAGCGCTGCAATGTCTTCGCCCGCCACCACCATGAGCTCCGACTGGCGCGTCTCGCGAAACCAGCGCCAGAACGTGCGGCCGGCCTGAACCTTGCGAATCTCCCGCAGCGCGCCCCATAACGAAACTGATTCCAGCGCGATCGCGATGGCCAGCACGATCAACGCGATCGTCACGTTGCGCAAAGGCTCGGCAGCACCGAGCCGGTGGTATCCCTCGTAGATGGAAAACAACCCGCCAACGAAGAAGAGCAGGATCGCCACCATCATCGACCAGAAGTAGACGACTCTTTGCTGGCCAAGCGGGTGTTCGTCCGACTCGGGACGCTTCGCCTGCCGCATGCCCAGCAGCAGCAGGAGCTGATTGGCAGAGTCGGCCACCGAGTGGATTGCCTCCGCGAGCATCGCGCCGGAGCCGGTGTAAAACGCGGCTGCGAACTTCGTAATTGCAATGCCGGTGTTCGCTCCCAACGCGAACAGGATGGCCCGCGTACTGTCAGCCGCCACGCCGTTTACTTTGTAGGCTTGATCGCCAGCAGCTCGACTTCGAACTGCAATGTCGAATTTGGAGGAATTACGCCTCCTGCGCCTTTATCGCCGTACGCGAGCGAAGGCGGGCACGTCAGCTTTGCCTTGCCGCCGACGCGCATCCGCTGCACGCCCTCGGTCCAGCACTTGATCACGCGATTCAGCGGGAATTCGGTCGGTTGCCCGCGCTTATACGAGCTGTCGAACTCCTTGCCGTCCGGAAACGTTCCTTTGTAGTGCACCTGCACAACGTCGATTTCCTTGGGACTCGCGCCGCTGCCTTCGGTCAACGCGCGGTACACCATGCCCGAATCCGTCTTGATCGCCCCTTTTTCGGCGGCCGCCTTGCCGATCACATCGTCTTGCGCCAGAGCTGCAGATGCGCTTGCAGCCAATAAGATTGCCACCACGTTCTTGCTCATTGCTATCTCCTGAAGAGCCTTGGCAGGGCGGATGCTAGCCTGTCGGCGGCATACTCGATATCGATGCAAGACCTCTTTGCTCCTTCAGTTGCTAGCGCTCCGCTGGCCGAGCGCATGCGTCCGCGCACGATTGACGATGTCGTGGGGCAATCGCACCTGCTCGCTGCGGGCAAGCCGCTGCGCGTCGCGTTCGAGTCCGGCCGGCCGCATTCGATGATTCTTTGGGGGCCGCCGGGTGTCGGCAAAACGACGCTGGCGCGATTGATGGCCGACGCGTTCGGAATGAATTTCATTGCGATATCAGCGGTGCTCGGAGGTGTCAAAGACATCCGCGACGCTGTCGAGCGCGCCCAAGTGACACGCGCGCAGTCGGGCAACCCGACCGTAGTGTTCGTCGACGAGGTGCATCGCTTCAACAAGGCGCAACAAGACGCGTTCTTGCCGCACGTCGAATCCGGTCTGTTCGTATTCGTCGGCGCGACTACAGAGAACCCATCGTTCGAGGTGATCGGCGCGCTGTTGTCGCGCGCGGCGGTCTATGTGCTGCAGCCTCTGACCCGCGATGAGCTCGAAATATTGCTGGAGCGTGCGCTGCGCATCGAAACGCGCGGTCTCGACATTGATCCGCAGGCGCGCGCCATGCTGTTCGACCTCGCCGACGGCGACGCCAGACGATTGTTGAACGCGCTCGAAGTGGTCAACAACGCGGCGCGCGAGCGCGAGCTTTCTCTGATCGATGCCGACTTTCTGCGCGACTCTTTGCCGGCGACGCTGCGCCGGTTCGACAAGGGCGGTGAGAATTTCTACGATCAGATCTCAGCGCTGCATAAATCGGTGCGCGGGTCTGACCCCGACGCGTCGCTCTATTGGATGGTGCGCATGTTCGACGGCGGGGTCGATCCGAGGTACGTCGCGCGTCGTGCAATAAGAATGGCTACCGAGGACATCGGCCTGGCGGATCCGCGCGCACTCGAAGTGGCGCTGGCAGCGGCCGACACCTACGAGCGTCTGGGCTCGCCCGAAGGCGAGCTGGCGCTGGCGCAGGCGATCGTGTATCTGGCGTGCGCTCCGAAGTCCAATGCGGTGTATCGCGCATACGGCGCTGCGCGCGCCTTTGTAGAGCAGGATGGCTCGCGTCCGGTTCCACTGCATCTTCGCAACGCGCCGACGCGTTTGATGAAGGACCTCGGCTACGGCGCCGGCTATCGCTACGCGCATAACGAAGCTAACGCGGTCGCCGCGGGTGAAACCTATCTGCCGGAGGGAATCACGCCCCAGCAGTGGTATCAACCGACCGATCGCGGCATCGAAGCGCGCATCGGCGAACGACTCGCTGAACTGCGCCTTATCAACGCCGGAGCGGGCGCAACGCGAAAACCGCGCGAAGCCAAGTAGCATTCCCGGATGCTCGATATTGCTTTGCTTCGCAAGGACATCGCCGCAATTGCCGCGCGATTGAGAACACGCGGCTACGACGTTGACGTGGAGCGTTTCAATCAACTCGAGGCGCAGCGCAAGGCGGTGCAGATCAAGACCGAGGAGATGCAAGCGCAACGCAACGCGTTATCGAAGCAAGTCGGGGTGCTGAAGTCGCAGAGCCTCGATGCGTCGAGCCTGCTGGCGCAGGTCGCGTCGATCCCCGATCAGCTCAAGGCGCTGGAGGCGCAACTGGCGAGCATTCAGCAAGCGATCCAGCAGTGGATGCTCGAGATCCCCAACCTGCCTCACAAATCGGTGCCGATCGGCGCATCGGCCGGCGACAACCTCGAGGTGCGCCGCTGGGGCACGCCGCGCCCGTTCGATTTTCCGGTCAGGGATCACGTCGACGTCGGCACGCCTTTAGGTCTTGACTTCGACACAGCGGCTAAAATGTCCGGGTCTCGATTTGTTTTTTTGCGCGGACCGCTCGCCAGGTTGCAGCGTGCCCTCGCGCAATTCATGCTCGATGTGCAGACGCGCGAGCATGGCTATACCGAGTGCTACACGCCTTACATCGTCAACGCCGACAGTCTGGTCGGCACGACCCAGTTACCGAAGTTTCGCGACGATATGTTCTGGGTGACAAAAGGTGGTGGTGAGGACAAGCAGGAGATGTACTTGATTTCGACCTCCGAGATCTCGCTGACCAATTCGGTGCGCGATCAGATCGTGCCCGAGTCGGACCTGCCGCTGAAGTTGACGGCGCACACCCCGTGCTTTCGTTCGGAGTCGGGGAGCTACGGAAAGGACACGCGCGGCATGATCCGCAATCACCAGTTCGAGAAAGTCGAGCTGGTACAGATCGTTCACCCGACCGAGTCGTACGACGCGCACGAGCAGTTGGTGCGAGACGCCGAAGCGGTGCTGCAACGACTCGAGCTTCCCTATCGGGTGATGCTGTTGTGCACTGGCGATACCGGTTTCGGGTCGGCCAAGACTTACGACCTGGAGGTTTGGTTGCCCGGCCAGCGCGCGTATCGCGAAATATCTTCGTGCTCCAATTTCGAGGCGTTCCAAGCGCGACGGATGCAGGCACGTTTCAGGAATGCGCAGGGCAAGACCGAGTTCGTTCACACGCTCAATGGATCCGGGCTCGCGGTGGGCCGCACGCTGGTCGCGCTGCTTGAGAATTACCAGCAGGCCGATGGAAGCGTTGTGATACCTGCGGCGCTTCGTCCCTTCATCGAAGGTGCCGAGGTGCTGCGGCCGGGTTGATCGTCATCGATATACTTCGCGCCGCGCAAGGAGAGGTGGCAGAGTGGTCGAATGCGCCGGACTCGAAATCCGGTGTACGGTTTTACCGTACCGTGGGTTCGAATCCCACCCTCTCCGCCAGATAGGTTTCGTTTAAGGCCGCGCCCACCGTCTGCGAGCGCTCTCGAACGACCGCTCTGTGGGATGCCGGTTCGTGGCGTTCGTGCATTGACCTGAGAATCCGTCTGAGCAATCCGTCGCTCAATCCGCCAACTAGCGCGGACGTCTGCTTTCGACCCAAAGCGGACATCGGACTCATTGAGACGCCGTCATTGCTAAAGTGCGAACTGCCGGTGACTGATCTGACCTTCGGACGCGGCCGTGATGCCACCCGAGATGTCGAGCACGATCATCAAAGCGCCACGGCTGGATGTGCCCGCATTCCTAGGAGGCCGGCACATGCTGCTGTTACTCGATAGTCACCTTTGCCTCTTTCACGATCTTGCCAAACTTCTCGGTCTCGCCCTTGATCTGCTGCGCCATCTGTTCCGCACTGTTACCAATCGGCTCTGCGCCAATCTCCTCCATGCGCTTGCGGAATTCGGGCGACTGAATCACCTTGACGATCTCGGTGTTGAGCCGGGCTACGACATCTTTGGGAGTGGCCGCTGGGGCGAGTACGCCGAACCACGTTCCGATGTCGAAATTCTTAAGGCCGGCTTCACTCAGTGTCGGCACGTCCGGTAGAACAGAGGAGCGCTTACCTGTAGTGACCGCCAGCGCGCGCAGCTTGCCGCTCTTGATGTGCGCAAGCACGGGCGTGATCGTATCGAACGACATTGTGATCTGGCCACCTAACAGATCGGTGGTGAGCGGACCACTGCCTTTGTACGGAACGTGGATCAGGTCAGTGGCAGTCAGGTTTTGAAACTGGGTTCCGATCACGTGCTGTGCCGTGCCGTTTCCATTCGAGCCATACGTCAGCTTGCCCGGCTGCGCTTTGGCCAGCGCGATTAACTCTGCGACATTCTTGGCCGAAGTGTTCGCATTCACGACCAGCACGTTAGGGACGAGTGCAACGACGGAGATCGGCGCGAGATCTTTCTGGAAGTCATACGGCAGTTTCTTGTAGACGCTCGAAGCAATGGTGTGATGCACGGCGCCCACCAGCAAGGTATAGCCATCCGGCTTGGCTTTCGCCACATAGTCCGCGCCGATCGTGGCACCGGCGCCGGGCTTGCTCTCGACGATCACCGGCTGACCGACGTTCTTCGACAACTGATCGCTAAGTGCGCGGGCTAGGACGTCTGTAGTTCCACCTGGAGGGAAAGGCACGATTAGCGTGATCGGCTTACTTGGGAAAGTTTGTGCCATGACGTTTGCGCCCGAGAGCGCAACAGCGATGGCGATGGCTTGCACGATACGGCGACGTGTCAGTGTCTTATGGGTTTTCATGTTGGTCTCCAAATTATGTTTATGGGCTCGAACTCTTCGGGCCGAGCAAACTAGAATCTCGCCTGCGGCGCATTCCTTTTGCTTAGTCGTCAGGCGGCTTTGCGTTGCAAACTGGCTGCTAGCAAGCCGCAAACAGCGTCAGTAACCATGCCCGTAGTGGCTTTGCCGCCGAGGTCGCCGGTATGTAGCGCGGGGTTAGCGGTGACCTGCTCGATGGCTTGCATGACGCGCTTGGCCGCATCGAACTCACCCAGGTGCTCAAGCAGCATCACGACCGACCAGAAAGTACCGACCGGATTGGCCAAGCCCTTGCCCATGATGTCGAAGGCCGAACCGTGAATGGGCTCGAACATCGACGGGTATCGGCGTTCGGGATCGATGTTGCCCGTCGGAGCGATACCGAGGCTACCGGCCAGCGCCGCCGCCAGATCGCTCAGGATGTCGGCGTGCAGATTGGTCGCGACGATCGTGTCGAGTGAGGCCGGGCGGTTAATCATCCGCGCGGTCGAAGCATCCACCAGCTCTTTGTCCCAGGTGACATCAGGGAACTCCTTTGAGATCTGAAGCGCGATCTCATCCCACATCACCATCGCGTGGCGCTGCGCATTGCTCTTGGTGATCACGGTCAATAGCTTGCGTGGCCGACTCTGCGCCAGCTTGAAAGCGAAGCGCATGATGCGTTCGACACCCGCGCGCGTCATCATCGACACGTCGGTGGCGGCCTCGATCGGATGGCCCTGGTGCACGCGCCCGCCCACGCCGGCGTATTCGCCTTCGGTGTTCTCGCGCACGATGACCCAGTCCAGATCGGCCGGAGCGCAGTGCCTGAGCGGGCTCTCGATGCCGGGCAGGATGCGCGTCGGGCGCACATTCGCGTACTGGTCGA